>CANOWY010000062.1 GCA_947571135.1 uncultured Mycoplasmatota bacterium | reverse complement strand
CAATGTTTATACAAGTACAAAATTGAGAAGTATTTGTTTTACTATATTAGATCAACTTGTAAGACAAGAAAATCTATCAATTAAAACTTGCCAAATTTGTGGTAGATATTTCATACCAACCTTTAGACAAAATGAAATTTATTGTGATTTGAAAAATGTTGATGGTACACCAACTTGTAGAGATAAGGGAGCAAGTGAAACTTATAAAAAGAGTCTTAAAAGTAATCCAGCATTATTACTTTATAGAAGAACATATCAGCAAAAGGTTATGACAGTATATAGAAACAAAGAAAATAAGCAATTAAAGAAAGATTTTGACAAATGGAAAAAAGAAGCACAAGAAAAAATTAAATTATTCAAAAAAGGCAAACTAGATGAAGATACTTTGTATAATTGGATGATTGAAAATAAATAGAAATAAATCCCTAAGTAAATTAACTACTATAGGGATTTATTTCGTATGTGAGGAATCAATTATTACTTATACTTTTTATTATTTCTTTCGTCATTTTTCTTTGCATCTATTGCCAGCATAACAATGCCTATCATAGATAGAACGGCAATAGGCGCAGCTACATAAGGTTCCATCCAACCTTTTGTACTGCTTATAATTGAACACGCACATATAACACAGAGAAGAAAAAATAATAAGAAAAAATGAGTGACTGATATGAATTTATCATACAAGTTTGATTCCTCTGATTTTCTTACAAATTGTTCAAGAGCTTTATCTTCAAAAGGTTCTGACCGCTCTTGTTCTTCTAACATCTGTTGAAATTCTTCTTCTGACATTTCTAGAGCTTTTTTTACTGTCATTCTCTTGTCATCCATAAAATTTACCTCCTATTATTATGTTGGAATTTTCCATTACATTGTCAATTATATCAAAAAATTCTCTAAAATATTTGTATTTTACATAAAAATATGATAAACTATTAAATATAAAATTTTATAATCTCCTTTTGGAGTTTATCATAGATAACAAGTAAACAGCACAATTAATATTGGAGGAGGTAAACATATGAAAGTAAAAACAGAATATGTATCTATAACTCAGGCAGAAAGGATATTCGAAGTTATAAAGCAATCATTAAGCGTTACAAAGGATATTCAAATTTTTGTAGCAGAAGAATTGATTAAAGAATTACGGAGAAATGGCGTAGAACACCATGTTTATGAATTTAACGGAATGGGTTGTCATCATTATAATAAAGATGATGATGGTTTTGGAGGAGAAACTTGGTATGGATATCATAAAGAACATGCTTTTTCACCTGTAATATCTTCAGCAAGCTTTATTTCCAATTGTAAAGGTTATTATCAGTTAGTAGAATTTCCAAATAAGAAAGTTCCAAGTGATTATTTACACTATGCAGTGGGATTTAAGGAATTGTTATTGATTGAAGTAGATACAATCTAAAAAAGAGTAGCTTGTAAACACATTTGTTAAGGAGGTACCAAAATGGCGAATGAAAGAAATGTAGATTTAATGAACAATTTCGACAAGAGAAATGTTGAAAGTATTGACAAGCATATTAGAGAAGATGAACTTCCCCAAGAAGTATATGGAATGCTTGTTGATGAATCTGGACACGGAAAAGTCAAAGTATCAGAAGAAAGCAGAAAAATTTGTGCAAAAAATCTTTTGAAATGATTTTTAAATTTCAAATCGCTAATGGAATGAGAGCCTATATGGACTCTCATTTCATTTCTACGATTTATATCTTATATCAAATTTCTAAATCCCACTCTTTTTCTCTTTCTTCATGTTCAAGTTGTTTTACTGGATCAATAAATGTATGAGTGTCTTCTTCAAATTTTTTAACTAATTCTTTTGATTCGCCAATACCAAATTTATGGCAAATCCAAACTATAAATTTATCAACAGTTTCATAGAATTTATCTATAATTTTGTGTAAATGAGTATTTTCTTTTTCCAAAGCCTTAATTTTACTTTTATATTTCCATTCAATATCAAATTCCTTTTCCTTATATTCTGCTTTAATATTGTTTACTTGATTATGAAGTTCTTTATTATCAGCAAGTATAGAGTTTCTTTCTTTTTGATATTTTTCAGCTTTATTAACTAAATTTACTTGTTTTGATAATTCATTATGCAATTTTAGATTTTCTTGATACAATTCCATAATTTTATCATCTTTTGGCTTAATAATTTCATTTTCTACTTTTTCTCTATTAAGTTTTATTAGTTTAATATCATTTATATCTGGAGTTTCGGGTAATTCTAGTTTTATATTATCTAAAATCTTTTTAGTGTTTTCAAAATTAGTCAATTTCTTTAAATCCTCAATTTTTTCGTGTTTTGCACCAGTTTCTTCTACTGGTAAACCTCGCTCTAAATCAAACCCTTTTGAAGTTATATATTTGTGAAAAGCATTTTGTAGTTGTCTGTAACTATCTCTGCCTTTCCAAAAATCTCTACAGCATATTTTATCAATGTCATTTCCTTCTTTATCTTTTGTATGGATTACTGGTATATACACTAAATGCATGTGTGGAGTGGTTTCATCTAAATGTACTGCTGCTGATACAATATACTTTTCTTCAAGATTATTATAATTACATACAAATTTATAACTTTCTTTAAAATATCTTTTAGTTTCTTCTAAACCAATCTTATTAAAAAAAGCATTATCAGAAGTAATCATTATTTCACACATGATATTACTAT
>CANOWY010000061.1 GCA_947571135.1 uncultured Mycoplasmatota bacterium | reverse complement strand
GATTCATTTTTCTTCTCTCCTTTTATATTATTTTTTTTGTTGTCTTTATTTCTTTGATGATTTCTTCCTCTACATATTCTACTAGCTCATGCAGATCTATCATTCTTTCAAATTTAGTAAATAATTCTTGTTTTATTGCTTTGAGTATTTCTTGTTTTTCTTCTTGTAGTAAATCTAAGGAAAGCTCTATAAATAAATCGATATCTGAATCCATTCTTTCTATTTTTTTGGCAATAGATCCATGAATCCATAATCCCTTGATATGGAACTTTTGTTTTAGCTCTTCTTTATTTCTTTCTACATACTCTACAATTTCCTTTAAGCTTATAGGTCTTAATTTTTTATAGTAATTTTTTTCCATATATGGATTCTTCTTTAATAGGTTTATACTAAATTCTAGCATGGGTACTTTATTCCCTTTTAAATAGGCTTCTCTTGCCTTTTCATATTCTTCATATTCCTTCTTAAAAAGCTGGACTATAGGGATTTGATTTCTTGCTAGCATATAGTTATATAGCATTAAGGATAGTATGAGCCTTTCCTCTTCTTTGAGCTCTTTAAATTCTTCATACACGATCATATGATATTCTATTGCTTGTTCTATCGCAGACATATGGCTCATATGAAAATACTTCGTACACAACCTTATTGCTTTAAACTCCTCTACCTCTTCCTCCTTATACAGGTAATACACCCGTTTCCAAAAGCTTTTCGATATTCGACTTTTATCATTATGTAGTAGATAGATATAGGTGTCATACGTGTGTTTAATTTTTTCTTCTATTGGAGTTTTATATTCTTCCTCACTATAGATAATCTTTTTAAATACATCATGGTCAAAGTCATATCCACAATGTCTAAACAGCTTTTCTAAAAAGTTCGCAATCTTTTTTCTCACAAATATTCTTTTATTTTCTACTAGCTCATAAATCTCTTCCATTTTTCTTCTCTCCTTTTATTTGTTTTATTAGCTCATTTGTTCCAGTAGAGGCTAGTCCACTTACTATTCCTATTGCGGTGGCTGTATATGGGTTTTTCGTAAGTATCAGCTCTGGACTGATATACACCATACTTAATCCTATCATTCCTCCTGCTATTCCTACGATTAATGGGATATACTTATATCGTTTCTTTTTCCGTAATACGACTAGCTTAAAGAATTCTCCTATGATATAGCTTAAGATGGTTATTACGGGAATACTTATTTTTTCCATTTCTTCTCTCCTTTTGTCTCTTATTTTCTATTTCTTTTTCTTAATGCTTTTTTGTCTTACTTCCTCTTTTGCGTCATATATCTTTGTCCTTTCTTCTTAGATTTGTTTTGAATCTTCTTTTTTTAATCGCTTCTTTGCCTCCTTTTTTTAGAAATAACATCCTTTTGATACAATAATGTGCCCAGAGGGTTGTCCTAAAGAATTCCCTTCGCTATCATCATCGCTTTTTAAATACTAAGTAATACTTGATACTGAACAAAGAATACCTACAGTACTGATGACAATATTCGTTTCGCTCATCCTACGACCTCCTTCCTAAAGATGTTTTATTGCTCTCTACACCCTTTTAGCCGTAATAATGAAGGAGTTTTACTCATTTTTGCGATATTTTTTTACAATTTCATTAAATTTCCTTGAAATGGTTTGCTGGCTAATACCCAATTTTCTTGCTACTTCTTTCTGAGTTAAGAGTCTTTCATCTTCAATAAAAAGAGACAAAAATTCAATTTCACTATCTAAAAAATCATGACATTTTAGAACTTCTTCTAAAGAAAGTTTCTCCTTTGAAATTAAGCTTTTTGAATAATGGTCTATATTAGAACACTTGATTTCTTTTTCTAAATACTCCCGATTATTTCGATAGAAATCAGCAACTAAATATTTATATTTGCTTTTTAATAAATAGATTAACTGTTTTTGATTTCTTATAATTGAGGCTGAATCAAATGGATTAATTTGTATTTCAAACTTCACAATTATTTCATAAGTTTTTATAAATAATTCTTGCATAAAATCTTCTTTATAAAATTGATTAATTCTGTGAATATACTTCCACATCATAGATTTAATAATTTCAAAAATCTCTGCCAAAATTATCTCGGATCTTGTTTTTTTAAATCGAATAACTAATTCCATTAAATTCTCCATATTACTTCTCCGGCTTCTACAAGAAAAATCTAGAATGAAATTTTTTCTAAAATTAAAGGTTCTTGTCTCTCCTACATATAGCCGTAAAATTTTAAAGGTTTTTACTCACAAAATTAAAACTTCTCAAAAAAAATACCTTACTTGTAAAATAAAACAGGTAAGGTAAAAATAAAGAGCATAGTTGAAACTTTATATCCAGTCTCTAACTATGCTCGTATCAATTAATATTAAATAGCTTTAATGATAAATATATCTTAATTTTTTAATATAAATTTATTCAGTTTTCCCAACTTACTCTAATTTACATTCTATTTTTTGAGAAATATAGATAGTTACTTTTTCTATTATTGGCTAATGCTATTCTAAACTTATGTCTCAAAATTCTCCCTTCAGGAACTAGAAAGTATATCGTTACATTAGTATAAGTTAACAATTACATCAACTAGGAATTACTTGTGTTGATCCCTCCATCTATGGAATGGGGATAACTGTTATTATCTCCATCTTTTTCGATTATAATAATAAGTCCGCTTGTGTTTAAACTGAATGTAAAATCTCCTTAATCAATTTGCATCCATAAATTGCTTCTACTGCTAACTTTTTTCAATTTTTTAATTTTTCCGTTCTATTCAACACTATTTTACAATTTTCAGCATTTCTTGTCAAATGCTTATCGTTCATTAAAATGTTCAGTTTTTCAAATTCTATACAAACGATAATTATTTGCTTTTTTAAAAAAATAAGAGTTCCTTATCTATTAATCTCATAAAAAATACCCCTTAGTCTTACTAGATTTTTCTCTAGTCCAACTTTAGGGGTTCTCTTCATTCTTACTTTAAGAAAATCTTTTATGAATTATATACGATTTAAGGCTAAAAAGCCTTACTCTAAAAACTCTCTCATCTTTCTTA
>CANOWY010000060.1 GCA_947571135.1 uncultured Mycoplasmatota bacterium | reverse complement strand
ACTAGATTTTATCTAGCTTAAATTGATTTTTTTACGATGAACTGTCAAAGTGGGGTAATCTTTTTGTCAACTAAGTGGTTATTGTAAATAGTTTTATTTTTCTGTATAATAATATAGAAATATAATATGAGAGGATAGACTTATGAAAGTACTTTTTAAAAAAATTAAACGTTCAAATAAAGTTGCTTTAGCAATTTATATTTTATCTATATTATTGTTTATAGCAAGTTATGCTTATTTTGCTATGTCCATATATAAATTAGAAGGAATTGAAACTCCTATAAGAATTGGTTTACTTGTTGCTTTCTTTCTTTGGCTTATTGTTTACTTTTTATTTGGATTATCTACACTTGTCACTAAAAAATTAAAAAGATTTTTAGTTCTTACTTTTTTTCAATTACTTTTCTTTGGTGTTTTGGTATTTGCTTCCATTGCGATTCATCGCCTTTATGGGAAATTGGAAATGTTTACTAATCAAGAGTATACTCTTTATACAACCAATTTAATTGCATTAAAAGATGTAGAACTTTCTTCTACAAGTAAAATCGGAATGATTAGTAATAACGATGATATTGAGGGTTATATTCTTGCTAATTCTTTGTTGAATAAAGAAAACTTAAAACAAGAGGTAGAATATTTTGATGATTATTATTCTATGTTAAATGCCTTATATAATAAAGAAATCGACGCTTTATTTGTTTCTAGTAATTATGTTATTATTTTTAGTAGCGAAGAAGTTTATGAACATATTGGAGAAGAAACTAAAGTTCTTTTTGAATACAGTGAACAAATGAAAACGAAGACAATATCCAATACGAATAAAAAATTGACTGAACCCTTTACTGTACTTTTAATGGGAGTAGATTCTGAAAAAGATGGATTAAATGCTAATGCTGCTTTTAATGGAGATACTTTGATGTTAATTACGTTTAATCCATCTACATTGAATGCAACTATGTTAAGTCTTCCAAGAGATATTTATGTACCAATTGCATGTAATAATAATCGTAGTCATAAAATTAACTCCTCTGCTGCTTATGGAACAGAGTGTGTTATTAATACCATACAAAATTTAGTAGATGTGGAGATTGATTATTATGCCAAGATTAATTTTAATGGTGTTATTGATTTAGTCAACACTTTAGGAGGAATCGATGTTGATGTTGAACAACCTGATTATAAAGTGTATGTAAAACGTTATGGAGAAGGAAAATTATGTGAAAGTAATTCTTTGCGTAGTATGACGAATTTAGTTTGTATGGATACGGGAATGCAACATTTAAATGGAGAACAGGCTCTTGCTTATGCTAGAAATAGACATGGGTTCTTGGAAAGTGATTTAGCAAGAAATAGACACCAACAACAAATTGTCGAAGCCTTAGCCAAAAAATTAATGAGTGTTAGTAGTTTTAGTGATTTTGAAAATTTATTAGATGTGGTAGGAAAGAATATTGCAACGAATTTATCTACTTCTCAAATGTTATCTTTCTATCAAACACTTAAGAATATGTTAATTCAAAGTTTAAAGGGAAATGATTTTATTAATATTCAAAAAACATATTTGGAAGTTTATAATTTGCCTGTTATGGTAGGAGGACTTCAATTGTCTGCACTTGGGTATTATGAAAATAGTTTAAAGCAAATTAAAGAGGCTATGAATGTTAATTTAGGTTTAAAAGAAGAAGAAATGGTGAAAACATTCTCTTATGATTATAATGAAGAGTATTCTTCCCCTATTATTGGTAAAGGAACTCGTACTGGTACTAAGGAAGCAACTGTACCAAACTTAATTGGTAGTACTGTAAGATATGCTGAAGATTGGGCAAGAAATAATAATATTACTTTGCATACAGCATTTAGATGTAGTGATGGTGTTCCAGGTATTATTGGAGATCAGAGTGTGAGAATTGGTACGTTAGTAAGAAGCATTAATAGTATTACGATTTATATTAACCAAGTTTGTGATGGAAATACAAGTCAAACTCCTGATACAAACAATGATGATAATAATCAAACACAAGATAAGCCAAATCAAGATAATCCTAGTGTTATTGATCCAGGATTAGGTGGCCCAACAGATTCAAATGAAACAGATAAAGATAATAATCCTGATAAGGAAGATAACAAAGACGATAATAAGGAAGACAATACAGACCCAACTATTCCAGGAATGCCTAATGAAGGAGAAGACGAAAATAATTAGTCTTCTTTTTTTATGCAATGCTATTTTAAAAGGTTATATTTAAACACAAAATTGTGTACAATATAATTGTAAGTGTTAGCAAGAATTGTATAACGCTTGCATTGTTTTTGAAGCGCTACGTTTCTATTTTTTTATATATAGTTACTAGCGCCCTTTTTTATATTGATTGAAGTAATAAAACTTTCAGGTTTTATTGCTAAAAGTACAATACTAGTATTAACATAGATTTTACCATCTTTTATTTGTAAAAATATACCTAGTTTGGTATCATATATAAGAGGGATAAGAGAATGAAAGATTATACTAAAAATCAATTACACCGCTTGCGAATTGCTTTAATAATTAATAGTGATAAAAGAAATAAATATATTATAAAACATAAAATATTTAGATCTGTGGGAGAAAACTTTTTTTTCCAACCTAGGTTTATTCCATCTGATCCACAACTGATTAAGTTTCATAATAATGATATTGTTACAAGCAATGTTACTTTTGTGAATCATGATATTTTTCATTTAGGGTTAAGTAAGTTAGGCAAGGGAGAATTTTATTATAAAAATGGGTGTATAGAAGTTATGGATAATGTGTATATTGGTTGCAATAGTACTATTTTAAGTAATGTTCGAATAGGACCCAATGCAATTGTGGCAGCAGGAAGTGTTGTTACAAAAGATGTTCCTCCTAATAGTATAGTTGCAGGTGTTCCTGCTAAAGTAATTGGAAAATTTGATGATTATGTGAATAAGAGATTGGAAACAAACCGAATGTATCCCATAGATATGTTATGGGATAAGTTTGAAAACGAAAAAAAATAACGAGATTTAATCAATTCTCGTTATTTTCATTTTCAAAATAAAGATAAAATTTATAGTTTTCTTATTAAACGAATAAAAGAATAAGACAAAATTATACTTACTTTTTCCTCTAAATTTTTATTAAGATTTTGTAATGTTGTATAAACGAATTCATCCATTTCTTCTGAATCATCTACTTTGTCAATTTCTGCTTTTACTTCATATGCATTATTATTTCCTTCAAGAGACGTTTTTTCGCTTAAAATGACATAAGTAGAAACTCCATCTTTGAGTACTAAATAGGCACTATTAATACTTCCATCTGAATTTTTAAAATTTCCAAAAAAGACTGGCTCTCTATAGGTTGTTATGGGTAAATTTAGATCGTACAAATTTGTATAATGATTTTTAATGGCTTCTATCCATTCTTCGTTTTCTATGTTAACATTTTTATCCAATGCTTCTTTTTCTTCGTACATAAATACCTCCTTATTTCCATACTACCATAATTAATTAACGCGTTGTGCTAGTTAAAATTCAAAATATTGGATATTTTAGTGGAA
>CANOWY010000059.1 GCA_947571135.1 uncultured Mycoplasmatota bacterium | reverse complement strand
TGGTGGACCTCCATTCATACTAAATTTTAGTCCAATATTTTTGGTTCACCTCACACTTTAAAAGTACTCTATACAGAACCCCAAGTAGCACATTGAAAATTTAATAAGAAAATCTAGTTTATTTTAAATGGAGGTTTTTATGGCATTTTCAATTATTCGTAATTCAAAATACAAGCTGAAAGAACTAAACATTATATTCAGACATAACGAGAGAAAAAATACTAACTATTCAAATAACAACATTGATAAAACTAAAAGTATTTTTAACTATTCTCTCAAATCTTGCAATATGCCCTATTCAAAAAAGTTTCAGGAAATAAAGAAAATGTACAACTTAAAGGGTCAGATGAAAGTAACTAATAATGTGGTTTGTGAGTATCTTATTACTGCAAGTCCAGAGTTTTTTATTGAAATCGGTCCTGAAGAAACTAAACGTTTTTTCAAGTGTGCATATCAATTTGCTTCTAACTACAAAAATTTAGGCTCGGAATTTATTATTTCAGCAAGAGTACATATGGACGAATCAAATCCTCATATGCATTTAGTCTATATTCCAGTTGTACATACAATTGATAAAAACAAAAATGAAATTAATAAAATTTCTTGCTCTGAATTTTGGAAAGGCAAAAATAGTTACGCAAATCTTCAAGATAATTATCATAAGTATTTAACTAAATGTGGCTTCAATTTAGAACGTAGTAGAAACGTCGAGAATACACATTTAGCCATTAAAGACTTAAAGGTAATAACTAACTTTGAAGAACAACAATTTCTTAACAAATCGTCTCCTCACGTTGAGGAAATCATAATTAGTGATGACGTTACAGAAATTCAAGAACATTATAAAAAGGTTATTCGTAAATACAATACTCTTTCACAACAATACATCAAAGTAAAAGCTATTAACGAAACTAATCAAAAATCACTAGATGATTTAAACCATAAATGTTCTACCTTGGAACATAAATGTTCAAAACTTGAAAAGACTTGTAAGAAACTTAACAATTATATTCAAAAAACATTTGAAACTATAAGTCATTTAATTGGTTGGTCTATCAAACAATTAAAACAAGTTGTGAACGAACACATTATTGAAGAAAGACAACAAGAACTCGAAGAAGAATTACAAGAGGAACTACTTCAAGATAATGAAACTAATCTAATTGATACAAAAGAAAGATATTTTAAAAA
This sequence comes from uncultured Mycoplasmatota bacterium, assembly GCA_947571135.1. Classification (GTDB taxonomy): domain Bacteria; phylum Bacillota_I; class Bacilli_A; order RF39; family UBA660; genus MGBC108787. The sequence continues at coordinate 2,793 of CANOWY010000059.1, read as the reverse complement.
TTAGAAAGGTTTAAAGGTGATAAATTATGGATAATAAAAAAAGAAATAAAAGTAACAATTTAGGATTAGGGTCAGTATTTTATAATAAACAAAGAGACACTTGGACTTGTGCTTATTATGTTACTGACTTTAAAACTGGCGAAAAGAAACGTTGTAAAAAAGCGTTTAAAACAAAAGAAAAAGCTGAACAATTTTATGAAGAACAGGCTATGCAAAAAAACTCAACTTTGTATATTGAATATAACGGAATATTTCTTGGAAAACTAATTGAATTTTTACTTGATAAAAAATATAACTCAAACTTAATTACAGATAGAGGTTATGCTAGAACTAAAGATACAATAAGAATAATAAATCAATGTTATTTAGCTAATAAAAAAATAGATGAAATTAATAGTGAAGAATTACAAGGCTACTTTAATTCATTAACAGAACATTATAGTAATTCTTCTATTCAAAAAATATTTTTCCAAGTGAAAAATGCTTTTGAATATTCTTTAAATAAAGGTTTTATTCACGAAAATCCTATGCTTGAAGTATTAAAGCCTAAAAGTAAAAAAGAAGATAAAGTATTTCATGCCTTACAAGTAGATGAACAAAAAATATTAACTGAATACATTGCCTCTTTAACACCTGAAGAAATGCCATATAAAAATTGTATTCTTTTAGAGTTGTATATGGGACTTCGTGTTGGTGAAGCATTAGCTCTACAAATTGGTGATATTAATCTTCAAAGAAATATAATCTCTATTAATAAAACTTTAACAACAGACATTGATAATCAAGTGTGTATAGGTTCAACTACAAAAACTTATGCTGGTCAAAGAGAACTACCTATTCCCGACTTTATGAGAGATTTTATTATAGAACAAATTGAAATTGCAAAAGACCATAAAAATCATATGCTATTTACTACTCCAGAGGGTCGACTTGTTTTAAATTCAACAGTAAATAGACAATTGAAAAATATTGCAAAACAATTAGGTATTGAAACTCCTATTTCTACCCACGTTTTAAGACATACTTACGGTACACGTTGCATTGAATCTGGTATGAGAGCTGTTGCTTTACAAAGATTAATGGGACATACTGACATAACTATTACTCTTAATACATACACTTCTATTTTCAACAAATATAAACTAGAAGAAATAGAAAAAGTAAACGATTACTTTATAAATAATAACATTTTAAATACTCGTTCTACCTTCCAAATTGGTGATGGAAAAAATCAAGAAAATGATTTAGAAATCACTAGATAAAATTACTACAAAAAAGGGCATTCAATTTTTAAATTGAGTGCCCTTTTTATATAATTCAAAATTTCAACTTTTCTTTTAAAATTATTTATTTGGAAGAACATTAATACTATGATCTTCATATAAATCAATTTTTCCTGCTTTATGATAATCTTGATTTGATTTTACAGCAACAAATATATGTACTTTTGGAATATCTTGCCACTTTAATTCAAATTTTTTTCTATTACAATTCGAAAAATCTTCTGCTGAAAAAGTATAGGTACTATTTCTACTCATAGCAATAGCATATGTAACTTCTATATCTGGAGGACAAATAACATTAATAGATACTTCAATATCATCTCCCACATGATATTGTTTTTTATATAATTCTATACTATCACTAGGTTTTGTAATATCTAAATCATTTATAAAAATATTTTGAAATTTTGGATAATAACTATCTTCATTGTCTCTATCTGCTCTATACTCTGTAATTAAATGCCTAATTATTCCACTTGCTCCCATCAAAAAATTTTTTTGATAATTTCTCAACTCTCTATTATGTGCAATAGAAATTCTGTATGAAGAAATAATCTCTAAAAGTACATCAATCTGTTTTTTATCTTTAAAAACATCTTTAAAAACATCATCCCAATGATTATTAATAATATTACATAAATCATAAAATTCACTATAATATAATAATCTATTATCTATTAATATACCTTTAAATTTTTTTGATTCTTCAACCATTTTGCTATTCCAAGATTCTTTTTTTTCATTGCTTACCTTTAAATTGTTAATCCAGTCATGCCCATATTTTATATTTAATGCAAAAGAAATAATATCTCGTAAAGCATTTTCAACAATTTTAAGTTCTTGATTAACATCAATTTCTGTCATATTATCACCTCTCAATTTTTTTGCAATTAAATTATATCATAAATTAATTAAGTATTAAATATTATCTCGCCATTATTCGGTGGGGGGCATTTTTTATTTATTTTTAACACTATACAACACTTTCTAACACTATTCATTTGTATTTTTCTCCCACCTACACTCCACTTTTTTAAAAAAGCGAGTAAAAAATGCAAATTTTACTCACCAAAACGATTTCTGTATTTACTGTGCCAGTTGAGTTTCCAAAGTCGTTGGTCAACAAAATGGTACTTTTTTGGTCAACAGAATTTCATTTGTTGACCAATAGGTTTCTCACCACTCAAAATCATTGAAAACCATTCAAGACAATTAAACATAAAAAAGCTGATTTTTCAGCACTTTCAAAACCATTGAAAAAGGTTGAGAAAGGTTGAAAATCAGCCAAGTTGGAGCGGGTAGCGAGAATCGAACTCGCGCTATCAGGTCGGAAGCATGACATTCTACCACTAAATTATACCCGCAAACTATTATATATTTTATTATACACAAATTATTATTTTTTTGCAAGAAAAAAGCCATCATACTAGACAATTTCTAATACAATGACAATTTATTGGAGCAGGTAGCGGGAATCGAACCCGCATAGCCAGCTTGGAAGGCTGGAATT
>CANOWY010000058.1 GCA_947571135.1 uncultured Mycoplasmatota bacterium | reverse complement strand
GAATACTACTCACGATCCTAATAGGAATCAGTTATGCCTATATAGCCTATAGTACCAGACAAGAAGGAATCAATGTACTAGAAACAGACTGTATCAGTGTCACAATGGAAGAACTAACCAATGCGATAAACTTAAAAAATACTCACCCTATAACAGATGAAGTAGGAAAAAATTTAAAACCCTTTCGATTTAAACTCACAAATACTTGTGGGGTAGGAGTAGACTATAACGTAAACTTAGAAGTAATGGAAACAGAATATCGAATAGCAAGTAAAAACATAGCAACAAAAGTAGATGAGAACGCTAAAAGTATACTAAGTAATAATCCAACTGCCCCTATAACCTACCAAGAAAGCGATTATACCGCAGTAGAAGCGTATACGATACATAGTGGAAGTATAGAACCCTATGGAAGTGTCGAACATGAGGTAAGAATATGGTTAGATGAAAGTGCAGGAAATGACAGTCAAAATGGAACATTCTATAGTAAAGTTGTGATTGACGCTAGACAAAACCAAATAGCGGTACAAAACTTTGTAGATTATATTCTAAGTGATACAAGTAAAGATTTTGAAGAGTTTAGCCATGAAGCAACAAGTCAAACACCTGCCTTAACAGATTATCGATATACAGGAAGTAATCCTGACAATTACGTTTGTTTTGGAAGTGAAGAAGAAACTTGTCCTGAAGATAACTTATACCGAATCATAGGAGTAATACCTACACAAAGTGAAGTTAGTGGAGAATATGAAAATAGAGTTAAATTAATTAAAAATTCTCCTTATGAAGAAAATGAAAGTGGTTTATTACATTCTGTAAACCATGGTTATGCTTGGAATACTATAAATAGTCTAGATTGGGGAACTGCTTCAATTAATATACAAGTACTAAATAAAGTTTACTGGAATAATTTAGGAGAATATCAAAAATACATATCTTCAAGTCTTTGGCATTTTGGGGCATCAACTTTTACTAATTATTTAACAGACACACCAAATCAATTTTATGCTAAAGAAAGGGGGAACTTAAAAGGATATCAAGCCACGAATATTTATTATGTTTCCAATGTAAGTCTTTCTTATCCAAGTGATTATGGATACTCAAAAGGAAATGCTTTAGTTAATGAAAGTATGTATCCTCACAGAAATGAAAATCCAACATGGATGTGGGATCTTAAAAAAGGAGAGTGGACAATAACCCCAGATAATACACTTGATCAATATAACTCACCTCGTATTTGGATTTTTGATATAAATACATTGATTCCCTACCCAACTGGTATTCATACTGACTATTTTGTAATTCGACCCACTTTCTATTTAAAATCAAATGTTTTATACAAAAGTGGGAATGGAACTCAAGAAAATCCGTATAGAATTAGTATTAATGAACACGATTAATATAAAAGAAATACGTAAATCTTGTAATATGACCCAAGAAAAAATTGCAAAATTAATAGGAATCACACAACAACAATATTCAAGATATGAAACCAATACCAATAAAATACCTTTAGAAATGTTTTTGAAAATCTTAGATGTATGTAATTTGAATATTAAAGTAGAAAAAAGAAATCAAAAAAAGTAAATTGATTTCTTTTTGTTTGCTTTCATTATTTACACTTTCTTTTTTTGCATATCTTAAACAAAAGGAGGAAATTATGAAAAAGTTAAAAGTTTATGTGTATGCAATATGTAAAAATGAAAGCAAGTTTGTAGAAAGTTATGTAAAGAGTATGAGTGAAGCCGATGACATTTATGTTTTAGATACAGGTTCAACAGATGATACTGTAGAAAAACTAAAAAAATTTAAAAATGTGCATATTAAACAAGAAAAAATAGAACCTTTTCGATTTGATATAGCAAGAAATAAATCTCTAGAAATGGTACCAGTTGATGCAGATATTTGTGTTTGTACTGATTTTGATGAAGTATTTGAGTCTGGTTGGCGAGAAAAATTAGAAAATATTTGGTTAAAAGAAAATCCTACTAGAGTGGAGTATTTATACAATTGGAATTTTGATGAATATGGTCATGCTGCAACAACTTTTTATATGTCTAAAATTCATAAAAGAAACACATATACTTGGTGCCATCCTGTTCATGAAGTATTAAAGTGTTTAGAAAAAAGTGAAAAAAGTGTAATGGTAGAAGGAATGGTATTAAATCACCATCAAGATATAAAAAAAGCGAGAAGTAGTTACCTACCACTTTTAGAAATGAGTGTAGAAGAGGATCCAGAAGATGACCGAAATATGCATTATTTAGGTAGAGAATATATGTATTATAAAAGATGGAACGAAGCAATTGATACATTAATAAGACATTTAAATTTAAAATCAAGTACATGGAAAGATGAACGTTGTGCATCTATGCGTTTTATTGCACGCTCTTATATAGGATTGAAGCGACCACTAGAAGCCAAAATGTGGTTAGAACGTGCTATTATGGAAGCACCATACTTAAGAGAAGGATATGTAGAATTAGCCAGTCTTTATTATGAAGAGGAAAACTATGAAAAAGTATATGAATTATTAAAAGAAGCCTATAAAATAAAAGAAAAACCAAAAACTTATATTAATGAAGAATATTGTTGGAATTCTTACTTTTATGATATATTTAGCGTAACTGCATTTTATTTAGGTAAAAAAGAAGAAGCAATTCAATATATTAAAAAAGCCATAGAACTAGATAAAGATAATAAGCGTTTACAAAAAAATTTACAAATCATGAGCAAATAAAATAACCTGACTTTATAATCAAGTTATTAATTTAGCATGTACAACCAAACGATCGGAATGATTAGAACAAGTAGAAAGAGTAAGTATTTTATCTCCAGGATTTACTTCAATTCCAAAATCATTAACACTTCTTCCTTTGATTAGATTCACAAATTCTATAAATTCATTATCATCTGCAAAATACGTTTTTAAATAGTCTGTAGATTTAGGGATTTTATAAATAGAAAATATCTGATATTGATTACTTTCATAAATAGTATCAAACGAAATAATTTGATTTTCAGGGTTGGAATACCAACTCTTTTTATATGCATTTGCAAGAGTCCCAAACATAATTCCACTATAATACATATTATGCCCAAAAATAATTGTATTAGCATCCATTTCATAAGAAGAATTTCGATAATCCATATAAATCCAGCCATTCTTATCTGTTTCATTATACAAATTGTGCTTTAAATAATAATCGTTATCACTAGATTGAACAACTGGGTAATCAATATTGGTTTCATTTATTTTTAGCCATCCTACAACATCGGGATTAATCGTAAGAACAGAGGCAATATAATTATTTTTAATTACTTTTCCATTAGCGTCAGGTTCTATGATGTCACTTCCAGCGCCTTCCTTAATGGCTTCTTTTACATTTTCTTGAATACTATTTACTTCCTGTAAAGATACATAGTTACTTATAGCAATATAACTAATAATACCTATCACTAATATTACTAATATAAGTCCAATAATTTTTAAAGTGTTCATCATAATTTGAATGAAGATATTATTACTTAAATATTCTTTTGAATAAACTAATTCAATTCTTAATTTATATTTTCTAATTTTTTTATTTAATTTTTTTAAATATTCAATGTTTTTATAGTCTTTTATATTAGCATAAATTAAAATACGGATGTTTTTTATTTTTTTGTTTTTAAGAATAGTGATAATTTTTTCTAAGTCATGTTTATCATATATTTCAAAGTGAATTGCTTTTAAATATTTATTAATATTACAAAAAGCATTAAAATCTTCTTCATCTTCTTCTGTTAATAATTCACTAATATGAACATTCATTTTATAAAATATCTTAGAAAAATTTGTTAAATTATTACTTTGCATAAAATAACTAGGATAAAAGATTTCAGTTCTTGACTCAGAATGAATCCCTTTTTTATCAAGCATTTCTATCATATACTGGGGAATACTTTCTGTTTCAACATAATTAATATTAGGATTTTCTAACACTTTTTCATATAAATCATATGAAAGAGAAGATTTATCTCTTATACAAATAGCCGTAATACAAGAATTTTTTTTCAATAAATTCATCAAATATAAAGCAAGTTCATTGGTTAAAAAAGTAGCGCGATATATATTTTTCTCCTGGCATATTTCTTTTATAAATAAAGAAACCATTTTTTCGTTTTCTTTTATATAGTGATAAGTAAACACAAGTTCACTATTATTAATAATATTCGTTTTAGTTAAATCGGCGGTAAAATCATCATTTTGATAAGCAAAAAGAAGGGAATCGTTAATAACGCGAATAACTATTTTTTGCATAAAATATCACCACCAATTTATTCTTACTATACTATAATAACATAATTTTACACAATTTTATAAAAAAATATAGCATTTATGTATTTTTATGTTATAATCCTGACTTTGACAGTTGAAGCAAACAAAAATCTCTCAAAGCCTTTG
>CANOWY010000057.1 GCA_947571135.1 uncultured Mycoplasmatota bacterium | reverse complement strand
TTATATCTAAGCAATTTTATTTTATCAATTTTTTAGTTTCGGGACAAGCCTAATATAGAATTAAAAAAATATGCCACAAAGAACTCGTTACCAGTACTTTACTTTACAGAATTAGAAATGGAAGAACTCGACAAAGTTTCTATGCACTATCAAATTTGTCATTATCTAGCAAGAATACCAAAAGAAGAAGCCACTTATTTATTTAAGTGTTTAAAAGACTTAAAAGTATGCCGCTTTTACGGATTTGTACCTGTTATAGAAAGTAGAATAGAATTTGATACCAAAAATCAAGTAGGATATTTAAATTCCTTACTTCTAAAATGTAGCATGCATGGGATAGTAAATGGTGGAAAAATAGAATTAATAGAACAAAATTTAAAAAATGCTTTAAATCTCTTAGAGCAAGAGGATTTATTTATCGAATATTTTAATGAAAGAAAACTAATTCGCAAGTTAAAAAAGGAACAATTAGAAAAAAGAAAGGACAAATAGCCAAGAAAGTTTGTCCTTTTTACTTGTATAAAAATTTCTAAATATCTTCATAATGTATCTAGGTGATAAAATGGCAAATATACATAGTGCAATTTCTTTTGGGCTTGTGAACATTCCAGTAGTTTATAATCCGATTATAAAAAACAATGATACTTCTTTTAACCAACTGCACAAAAAATGCAAAAATCGTATTCGCTATCAAAAATATTGTGAACACTGTAAAAAAATTGTACATGAACCAGATATAATTAAGGGTTATGAATATGAAAAAGGTCAGTACGTAACTTTTACAAAAGAAGAACTTTCCAATATGCAAATAGATTCTAAAGATTCCATAGAGATTGTTTCCTTTGTACCTGAAAATGAAATTGATTCTTTTTACTATGAAAAAAGTTATATTTTAACAAGTCCTAAAAAAGCAAAAGCCTATTCCTTATTTTTAGAAGTATTAAAGAAATCAAAAAAAATTGCTGTAGCAAAGACTTCGATTGGCACTAAATTTTATTATGTTCTTTTAAGATTTTATGAAGGAAACATTTTAATGTCTACGATGTACTTTGAAGAAGAAGTCAATATCCCAGAAGCAACTATGGAATCAAAATTCACAAAAAAAGAATTAGACCTTGCTATGGAACTCGTAAGCCACTTATCAGGTCATTTTGAACCAGAGAATTACAGGGACGATTATCAAAATCAAATTAAAGAAGCCATCAATGAAAAGATAGAAGGAAAACCACTTAAGAAAAAAGTAAAAAAAGCAAAACCATCTATGAAAGATTTAGTCACGTCTTTACAAAAAAGTTTGGAAGTGTCATAGATGGAATTTGGACATTTTTTTGCTCCCATGCTTTTAAAGGAGATAGAAGAACCATTCGATTCTCCTGACTTTTTATTTGAACTTAAATTTGATGGAATACGAGCAAGCATACATGTAGGAGCAAATACTTTTAAAATTTTTAGTCGAAATGGAAAAGAACTAACCACACTTTATCCAGAATTAAAAAATATTCAAAAAGATTGTAAACAAAATATGATTTTTGATGGAGAAATTGTTTTGTTTTATAATGGAAAACCAAACTTTTTAAAATTACAAGAACGTATGCACACAAAAAATAAAAATAAAATAATGTATTTTGCAAGAGAAATTCCAGTTTGTTTTATGGCATTTGATTGTTTATATGCAAATGACAAAAATATAACCAATAAACCCTTAATAGAACGTAAGAAAGTACTACAAAAATTCTCAGATAGTGATTATTTTATGAAAGTAAATTATATAGAAAAGGAAGGGAAAAAATTATTCTCTAACGTTAAAAAAATGGATTTTGAAGGAATAGTAGCCAAGAAAAAAGATAGTCTTTATGAAATAAATACAAGAACAGAAAATTGGCTTAAAATCAAAAACTTAAAAAAAGAAATCTTTTATATTGGAGGGTATTTTGAAAAAACAGAAAACGCCGTAGTTTCTTTATTTTTAGGAGAATACAAAAACAAAAAATTTCATTTCGTAGGAAAAGTAACGATGGGAAAGAAACAAGCAATGTACCAAAAATTAAAAAAGGAAACCATAAAAAAAACATCTCCATTTTTTAACTATGAAGATAAAGAATGTATATATATAAACCCACATTTACAATGCGAGGTATGGTATTTAGAAAGAACAAATGAAAATCATTTACGACAGCCTGTATTTAAAGCATAATGAATATTAAATTTTTAACAAGGTATGTCGAATCACATGTAATTTATATTTTTTCTATATACTACAAATTTGTGTTACAGAAGTTGTAACACCCTAATTCCTTTATATTACACTTTTGAATTAAACTTCTTCAATTCCCTCTACATATCCATAAAGGGCGTCTTTATATGCTTCTAATTCTTGGTAAATTTCTTTTGCATTTTTGGATACTTCTGTAATTCTTACTGCCTTATCCTTATATTTTACAAGAGGAATCACATTTCTCTTTTTACATTCTAAAGAAACATAAAATTCTTTAGGACAATTCTCTGCACCACGAATTTCTTCGGCGTTTTGAAACTTTTGCCAAGAAATAAAGTACATTTTAAAAATTTCTACAATCTCACATTCTTTTTTCTTATATAAATCTTCCATTGTAATTAAATTCTTAGCAACACATTTTTTAATTATCTCTGAAATATAATTCATTATATATTTATCTCGATTTCCTTGTAATTCTTTTGCATATTGAAAAACCATATCCACAAACTTCTCACAAATTTCTTTATGTTGAAACCCTAATTCTTTATGTCCATCTTCATTGCTTAAAACAACAATATCATCAAACACTTTTTTTATTTCTTCTAAAGAGTGAGTATGAATCCATACATAGCAAGTGTGTAATACTCCATCAAGCCGATCGCAACAAAGTTTAGGAGAGTGATTTTCTAATATAGGATAGCAACTTAAATCCTCTAAATCGGTTAATGCCACTCCGTCTTCTTCTAAAAATTCCAGTAATTCTTTATCTTTCTTAATCATTTCTACAATTTCTTTTTCAGAAGATTCTTGGTTAATAAAATCTCCAAAAACATAATCAATAGAATGGGCAAAACATGGTGTTCCTACATCATGCAAAAGGGCTACAATAGTCTCTTTCTTATCATGGGAAAAATGCCAAGTCATATGAGCAACTACTAAACTATGAAAATACCTAGAATAGAAAAATAAAGGACTATACAAAGTAGTATAATCACAACCACAAAATTGACTGATATTTTTAAGTCTGCTCATTGTTTTAGTTGATAAGTATCTATCAATAAATTTTGGATATTCAGAATCAATAAATAGATTTAGATATTCTTGCATATTCATCACTATAAAAAGTATAACATGTTTTTCTAAAAAAAGGAGAAAGTTGTAACATCTTGCAGGATTCTTACATAGAATAAAGTAAAAATAGTTGACAACAACAGATATTATGCTAAAATGAACTGTACTTATTGTTCTTTGATAATTAGATAACAGAACCATATGAAAAACAAAGGGAGCAACTTTGTATGGGTAATGTCTTGGGCTTATTACTTTAAAGAGCGATTTTTAAAGGGATTGAGTTAGAGAAAATAGTAATATTTTTTCTTGAACCTACGAAGTAGGAAAAAAGAGTTAGCCGTTTTATAAATTGGTCTATAAGGTACAGAACTAATCGTGATCATCATAAACTTTTCTGGTAGAAAACAGAAAGATTCCCTTTTTTTCTTACTGGCTTCGCAACCTGAGAGAAAAAAAGAATGCGAAAATAAGTCATCTGCAGTTGATACGTAGTGATACGTTATAAGATTAGACTCTGGTTAAAGTAGCACAAATCTGCATAGAAGGGTTCGAATCCCTTAGAGTTTGGTAAATATTTTATTCCTAAGCGTGTGAAATTTGGAAGTGCAAGTCTTCTTTAGTAACAAAAGGTAAATGAAGATAGAGTGTCGCTCACTCTTGAGGACATTTACTGGCTAGTGACTGAAATAAAAAATAGATTGACTATGAAATGAACGAGAGAATCGTCGTTATCTAATTGTTAAAGAACAAAAAGTTTGAATCGTGAAGAACTAGTATGTTCTTTTTTATTTGGAACTAAACTGGCTTTGTACTTTGATTTTCAAGATATTCACTTAAATAATGAAGTTATCAACATCGATAAGCGTTGCAAAGTAACTTACGACTTGTTTATAGGAGAAGTTCTTATCGACAATTCGCCTTGTAATAAAGTAAAAAAGGATAGTCAAGTACTCGATTTAATAACTTTTTAAAAAAACATATTAAATCATATTAAAAAATGAATACTAAGCAGTTGTCTTAAAACACAAAATTGTGTATGAATAGTAATGTAAGTGTTATCAAAATTAGATAACGCTCGCAATTTTTAGTTGAAAGCGCTATGTTCCTATATCATCAAAATATAGTTACTAGCGCTTTTTACTAATATCAATTGTAGAATTAAGACTACTATTAACAAAATAATAATTACTCGAAGAAAACGAATTTCTTTATTCATAACTTACCACTCGCTTTCCTACCTTTCGAAACAACGTTCCTCTTGGTAAGAGTTAAAATGAAAGCAGGCGTTACTAATTTGATAACACGAGTTTGTATTATAATAGTAGTTTTTTTAAACGCAGCACTTTCGACAAAATAAGACCAAAACTTTCAAAAACAATAAACAAACCTTTTAATAAAAACGAAAATATGCTATATTCCTGACTTTGACAGTTGAAGCAAACAAAAATCTCTCAAAGCCTTTGTTTAAAAG
>CANOWY010000056.1 GCA_947571135.1 uncultured Mycoplasmatota bacterium | reverse complement strand
TTGTGGTATTTATAATTTTGAAATTGCGAGTAGATAGTTTCGGGACAAGTCTATTTTTAAAATAACAAAATTCCATTATTTTGTCCATATTGTATTCTATTATTTTAAAATTTTTGACAAACTTCTTTTCTTGTTTGTCTTGTATATAATATTCTCTTTTTATTTCTTTCTCCCTTTTTAGTCCAAACGTAAAATTGATTTGAATCATCTGCATTTCTTCTAAATAATCTTCTCCTGTTAGAGTGTAGTAAGAATAAGTATCACACAAATAAGCCATATTTCGGGCTTGTAAATAATCAGGTGTTGTGGCATTCATTTCAATTTCTACTTTTCCAATATTTTTATCTAATAGTATATCCATTCTTTTTCCATGGATATGTATATTTCCTGTTGTTCATTCCACATTTTCGTGATGAATATCATAGATGGTAACACCTAAAACAAATTCGAGAAGTGCTTTTAAAATTGGTTCCTTTTTTATTTAAAAGTACTTCTTTAAAGGCGAGGGTCTTTTAACAAGTATAAAATTTTTTTATTTCCGTTACTATATTTTCACCTTCTCTATTCTTATATATACACCGTAAATTTGTTTTTTTTGAGGTGAAAATTATGAAAATTTCCATTTTTTAACACACTATATATGATATTACGACTCATACTATAAATGGAGGTGTTAGTATGACAGAAAAAGAACTGTTGTATGTAGAAGATGCAATTAATCATGAAATTTATATGATTCAAACAATTAAAGAAGTAGAAGACTGCTTAACGGATGAAAATTTGGTAAAAGTTGTAAAAAAATTAGGACGTAAACATGAAGCGATACTTGCTATGTTTATGGACTTATTATAAGGAGGAGATTTTATGGACGATAAATATTTAATGGAAAATATTATGTTTGGAAGTAAAGTTATAAATGATTTATATATGCATGGTTTTATTGAATCTACAAATGAAAAAGTGTTTGTAGCGTTTACAAAAGCCTTGCAAGATACTGCTAAAATGCATTATGATATATTTAAAGCCATGGAAACGGCAGGATTTTATACTATGCAAAATGTGGAAGAAAGTAAAATTAAAAAAACAAAAGAAAAATTAGAATGCACATGTAGTGAATGTGATTGTGAAGAAGACTAAGTTCTTCTTTTTTAGTGGATTTATTTTGGATATTTTGTATAATAAGGGACACAGATGGTTATCTGAAATTCAAGGAGAAATTAGAAATATTAAAATACAATTTTCAGTGTATGCAAAATATTATCATTTAGAAGAATGTTTTATTGTTGAAAAGTTAAAAGTTTTTGAATGCTATAATATTACACAGAATATGGTTTCTTTGTCTCTTTTATTCCGTTCTTTCCGTTATCCAAATGCTCAAACTTATTTTTTTGTAGAATTATTTAATTTTTATCAAAATTTGTCTTTATATGAAGATTATCTTTATCAAAGTTTTAGTCAATCGATTACTACGTATTGCTTAAAAGAGATGGAAAAAAGAGGGCTTATTTCTTTTGAGAAACAATTTAAAAGTTTAGCATCTTCCCCTCATTTGAGAAAGTGTATGGAATTGTTTGGGAATTTTCAATATTGAAGAGAAGAGGTTTCCATGTATCATGTATACTTTTATAAGTTACGTTTTTTTAATAACCAAGATATTTCTTTTCTTCAAGATACGGCAAAAATACTTTCTATTGCGATTCCTGATTTGAAGTTCCTATGCGATGAAGAAGAAATAACTATTCAATTAGAACAAAATTGTATCTCTTATGGAAATGTCCACCAAAAAATTATGGTTACAAAGAAAAAATATAGTAGATATTTCTAGTTTTTATTTTGATTATATAATTGGAGATGATTTCAAAAGAATGCATAGAAAATAAAGTATCTTTAAAATTCGACAAAAAAAGTGTATAATGGATACGCAAGGGAGGATAATATGAAAAAATTGAGAAGATTTGTACTAATTTTAGCCATTTTCGCAATGTTACCTTTAAGTGTTAATGCTAAAGAAAAAGTAAATGTTTATTTATTTAAAAGAGAGGGATGTGGATTCTGTGCTAATGCTCTTACGTTTTTCACAAATTTAAGCGAAGACGAAGAGTATCAAAATTATTTTAATTTAGTTACCAAAGAAACATTGAATAATAAAGTAAATAGTGATTTGATGGAAACTGTTGCTAAACGTTTGAATGTAGACTTAAATGGAGTTCCTTTTATAGTAATAGGAGAAGAATATTTTGAAGGATATTCTAATACTTTTGATGAAAAATTAAAAAATGCTATAAAAAATGCATATGAAAATGAAAGTATAGATTTAGTTGCCTCTTTAGAAAGCAAAGACGATTCTAATTCTGGGGCTATTACTGTAGTGATTCTTCTTACCGTAGTTGCGGGAATTGTCTTTTTAGTGTATATGGCAAAAGATAGTGCAAATGTAGAAACAGAAGAAGATGTTGTAGAAGAATCAAAAGAAGAAGTAAAGCAAGTGAAGGCTGTTAAGAAGACTACTGCTAAAAAAACAACAACGAAAACAACTCCATCTAAAAAGAAATCAAATAAAAAATAAAGTCTAAAGATTTGACTTTATTTTTTTGTGCTTAATAGTCCTATAAAATCGACGATACTCGAAATGATAAGTAAAACTCCAATAATTTGAAAAATAATATTTTCAGCAAGTATTGTATATAAGCCCATACCTATTAAAACAATTCCAATCACTAATGTTATATAGTTTTTAGTACTTAAAGAAGAAATTGCATTTTTAAGTCCATTAAAGATTAAAATAATTCCAATGATAAAGCGAAGAAATGTTTCAATTGCCCCAGATAATATTAATATAACAATCCCAATAAATAATGTACTTGTTCCTAAAACTAGTTTGCCATTATCTTCTATATTTAATTCTTTTTTCATTTTATAATAGGAAACTAAATTCCAAATCCCTACTAAAATAAAGATTGCACCAATGACATAAAACACTAAGATAACGGCTTTACTTGAATTTGTTAGAAGGATAATTCCAAGTACGAGCATTAGGATAGGACCAAGGATTTTCATACTCTCTTTTTTATTCTTATTTTCATTTTTCTTTTTAGGTTTAATTAGAGTTGCTTTGGTTTCTTTCATGTTTACTTCCTTTCTTTTTAATCATACTTCGAATTCTCTTAATTATCAAGTAGCAAAGTTGAAAGTTCTATGTTATAATATGAACAGAATAAAGGGGATATCAAAATGTTACAGAAGGAACAAATTTTAAGCGTTTTAAAAAAATACGGATACTATTCTTTAAATCGTGCGCCTTATTTATATCAAGAAGAACAAACAGAAAAACTTGGTATTTATTTTGTATGGCCGAATAAGCATTATGGAAATTTAGAGCGGGCACTTTTTTTTGAAACGGTAGAAGAAGTAGAAGAAGAAGTTTACAAATATTGGTGGTTTCAAACCAATAAAGAAAAATACAATCTTTATGTAGAGTTTGATAGTTATGAAACACTTCATCCATGTGTGAGTTATATTTATAAAGGAACTACTCTAACGATAGATATAATACGCGAATTTAGAGAAGATCATCCTGCTTTTATAAATCCTAAAGAAACGATAAAAAAACGTCAACTTTTAAGAACGGCTTCTATTTTGATTTTAATTTTACAAGAGAAGATTAAAGTACAGAATGAAATGTACTGGAAAGTTGTAGAACTATCCGATACTTTAAAAAGTTTACAAAGTGAATATAAAAGTAAGTTAAGTTTATACAAACGTGGTATTAAAATAGAAATTGAAAATTTTGCTCTAAAAAAAGATGATGAGGATGAAAGCGAAAAATTATTAAAAAAGTTGCATGAAGAAATGGATGCTTTGGAAAATATGGAAGAAATCCGTACATTTATTAATACCTTATTTCAATACTTAGTAAATTTAGAAACTAGTACATCGACGATTCAAAATGCTTATTTGTATAATCGATATCCTTATGAAATTGAGGATTTAAAGAAAAAGATTGCTATTTTAGATGATGCCTTAAATACAAAGCGAAAATTATTTCAAGCCAAACAAGATGTATTTCAGTTACTTGCTTCTGTTGATAGTTTAAGCGAATCTAAAAAAATGATCAATTTGGATGTTTTTATTGAAAAAGAACAAACCCAAATTAAAGAAAAGTATGGACATAGAGAAAAAATTGATGAGAACGTTTTAGGAGACTATTTGGTTAGTTTTGAAAAATTAAATATTTCTTTGCCCCCTATAATTGAGAATAAATTTTATGAGGAATTTGATAAAGAAGATTTGTATAACAGTTTAAAGACTACTTTTGAAGATTTAAGTGAAAAGGAAAAATCTGCTTGTTTTGTTGCTTCCTCTTTCTTAAGGGAATGTCTAATTCTTTTGATGGAAAAGCATTCAGAAACAGAGTTAAATATAAATGATGTCATTAATAAGTTGATTTTAGACAATCGAATTCATTTGTTTAATGATGCTTTTACAACATTAGATTATTATATAAATGCTAAAATTAGAGTAAAATATTTTGGGATTATTAAGATGAAAACTTTTGAAACTTTTATGATTTCGTTAGTAGAAGTCATTCAAATATTGAAAGATTTACGTTTGCGTTTAAGTAAAACTTTTTACGGTTATTATGTTGATCGTGATAAGGCTATTATGAATTTGTATCTTAAAAATATTATACAATTGAATAAAAAGTCTGCGTATATTGCTAGATTTATGCCGAATGTTCCCCTTTATTATTCTCCAGTAAGTATAATTAGACAACTTGATATTATGAATAATAACGAACTTGTAGAAAGAACAACGGATACTATTTTCTTGCTTAAGGACATGG
>CANOWY010000055.1 GCA_947571135.1 uncultured Mycoplasmatota bacterium | reverse complement strand
TACTGTTCTACCACCTTCACGATATCCGAATAACGTTTTTTATGATATTTTCTATGTTTTCTATTATCAAAAACAACCAAAAATTACTGTTTTAGCATAGTATATTTTCATTTACAATATTTCTTGGCACCGTTTTGGCACCACTAAAATCAACTCTCCTTTTTATTGTCAATCTCCTTATTGCCTAAAAAATTCTATTATTATTTTTTGCTTGGCAAGCTCAAATAGAACTTAATTATTTTAACTTGATTTCTTCATTATTTTTGTCGATATTTTCTCTTAATTCCATCATAAAGCATTAACTTTGTCTATCACAAAATATGTATCCATTGCTACTTTTTCAATTCTTTTAAAATATCTTCAAAATTATTTTTACATTTTCGCAATATCTTTTCCCGACTATCAACATCATTTGCTGCAGCTTGTTTTACATTCTGATAACCATTCAACATAGCTTGTTTATGTTGAAATATTTGATTGGAAAACGTATTTTCTCCTGTTGTAGAAAGATATGTACCATTTTCCTGAATTTTTTTATACCATCCTTAGAAAGATAATCATATAATTTACCATTTTGAAATAATCTATTTGCTGTAACAAATATCGTGGAAGAAAAGTCAAAATAGCCATTAAATTGATTAATTCTATCACTGTTTATGTAATTCTTTAATTCATTAATCATATCAAACCATGTTTTTATTTTAGATAAATCACATTCAATTTCAAAGATAAGATTATTTTTATCATGAATATTTTGTTTTCTTTCTTTAAAAAAGTCAACTCCAATTGTTACTCCAATACCTGCAATAATTCCAATAAACACAGATATTCCATAAATAATTCCTTTAATAATTGCTTCTTGCAATTTAAATCTCCACCTTCTATATTCTGTTGTATATTTAACATTATCAACTATAAGTAAATATTAAAAAATAAAATACAGTTTTTCTATCATTGTAATTCTTATTTCGTATACATGGCATCATTACGAGAAAGCAAATACACACAATACTGATTCATACTAATTCCTTCTTTTTTAGAATGTTCTGCAAGAGATTTATGCAGACTACGAGGAATACGCAGTTTAAATTGTCCTGAATACTTTTTTAAATCATCTGCTATTTCAATTCCTTGCTCTAATGCTGCCTCTAACCATGATTTTTTTGCGTCCATTGCATTTGCTACAGCAGATTCTATTGTTTCTCCACAAGTAATACAGCCTGGAAGTTCTGGAAAAGAAACTACAAAACCACCTTCTTGTTTATCTTCCACTATCTCCATACGATAAGATATTTGCATATAATCATCTAGTGTTTTCACTATTTTTCTCCTCACTTTCCACAATTTGTTTTACCATTTCTACATAAACTTTTTTAATGGGTTCATGTTTTGGTATAGTAATCGGCTGACAACCTGCTTTTCTAAATGTATAATGACTGCTGCCGCCTTTTGGAGCATTCATTTGATATCCATAACTTTCTAATACTTTACGCAATTCTTCAAAACGAAAATCTTTTGATAACGAATAAATGCGTTTTAATAGTTTATCCCATTTTGACATCTCAAACACTCCTTGTTTCTATTATATATGGTATTTTATTTGGTGTCAATAATATTTTTATATCAATTTCAAGTTATCACTTATTTTGTTGCATAAATAACTAATATAACTTCATCAATTCTGCAACACATTTGCTTTATTTGCTTTCTGTCATATCTTCTATGGAAAACTCATATGCTTTCATAACCTCTTTGTTATTTTGCTGATGAGTCTTATGGAGTTCTGATAATATAGTTAACTTGTCATATAAATCTGTCAAATCATTGTCAGGATATAAAGTACATATGTTAAGTATTACATGTACAGTTTGCTCCATCTTTACTTTGATTTTGGATTATACTAAAAGAAATTATCATATTCAATAGAAGTTGAATAATAATAATCTCTTTTAGTCATACATAAATTGCTATTTTGTATAATTACATCACTAACATGTTTGAACTATTTAATGAATAAACACATTATTGATATTTTTTTATACTATGTAAACCACCTACATAATTTTACTTTTTATATATAATTTTATCTAATTTTTCATCTGTGATTCTATTTCCTTTCTTCTTGTAACATTTTATGACATGTTCATGATATTCCTCTAGAACATTAGAATGCTCTTTTGTATATTCAATTGTTTTTTTATGTTTCGCTGGTTTAAAATAATTACTTACTACCTCTTTATTGCTCATATCTTCTAAATTTTTTTCCTTTTTTATTTCTCTAGCAATCACGCTAAATAAATAGTGATCAATTCCATAAATATAGTTGGGTCTTACAATCCACTTTGGAACCAATAAAAGCTCTTTTCCTTCATATAACAAACTTTTTCTTTCTACTTGAATCCATGTTTTTTCTTCTATACTCCAAGTCCAAAACTTTTTAGATTTTGTAGGCAATGACAAATTATATTTTTTCATTTGACTTGCTGTAAATTCATTTAATGGTTCATGTAAAATGTTTGTCAATAAATCCGACATACAATCTTCTCCAAAGTTTTTTACAAAAATAGGTGTATCTATTGCTTTATTGATAGTAGAAATTTCACAAATTAACAAACCAAAACTTTCCCATGATTCTTTTAAGCCTTTTTCTGTTTTTCCTTTACCATTTCTACCATTTCCATATCCTAGTTTGGTTGCATTTTGCTCATGAGCATGGGCAAATAAATCACTTATTTTTCCCATTTCATCGTTTCTGAAAAAATGATAACAGCTAGAAAAGTAGGAATGAACAAATTTCGTTGCATTTCTACTCCAATTATCTGGAGCAAGTTCCAATAATATTGGGTCAATAAAAACACGATTATCTTTATCTAAACGAATATCTACAAAATCAAAATTTGCATGTCCTTTACACCCAATTTTAGCATAATCTGAAAAATGATACATAAAACATCCCTCCTAAAATAAATAATATCATTGAACTTATATTTAAATAGGAGAGAAAAACAGACTTATTTACATAGAAATATATATTTATAGAAATAAATTTATGGAATCTGACGAAAAGATAATATTTCTATTGATTTTTTTATAACTTTGTGCTAAAATCAATTGTCAAGATTGAAAAGAGACAAAGTTTAAAAAAATTTTTTTAAAATACGTTATCTTTTCGAGGCACTAGACAGCAATCTAGTGCCTTTTTCTATCCTATATTAATTTTTTTAAAAAATTTTTTCTGGATTACATCCAAAAACACCTTCCAATAGTTGATTTGTTAAGTTTACTTTCGCCCGAGAAAAGCTTTTATCGCTTAATCTATTTATAACACTCTTTCCAAATTTATCTTTACTTAAAATCCAAACTTGGTCTCTTTTTACATTTTCACTGACTAGTAATGGTTGATGTGTTGTACAAATCAACTGAGCATGATGCGGATTACTTTCTTCATTTATAAAAAGAGAAATCATTTCTTTCACTAATGAAAGGTGTAATCCATTTTCAATTTCGTCTAAAATCAATACTCCTCCATTTTCTAGTACATCAAATAAATATGGTAATGTTGTAAACAATTTAATTGTTCCTAATGATTCATCTTCAAAAAAATCTATTTGGTCAGCAACTGTATCAATTTCAATACCATCCTGATATAATGCGTGTTTTGATTTCACTTCAACAGTAGTTTTTGTACGAATTACTTCTTTATTTTCAAAATCATCAGATTTTAGTTTTTGTCTAAGAACTTCTTCTTCTTTACATTGAACCTGTATCTCTCGTATTGTTGGGTCTGCCTTTTGAAGAATCTTTACATATTTTTGAATTCGTTCCTTTGAAAATGCTTCTGGATTTCTTGCTCCCAAATGTGGAACAGCCATATTTAAAATCTTAATTTCTTTTATAGCATCCACCAATGTATTTGCTAATTCATTATTTAATACAAAAGCCATTGTTAAACAAAGCATATTTTCTTTTACAACATTTTTCATACTTTCAAAAGATTTTAACTCTGACTTTAGAGTGATATCTTGATAATTAGGAGAAGTTCTTTCTAAAATTTTTTCAGTTCTTCTATATTTCCTTGTCAATAGTTCATGAATAATCTTTTGCTTTAATATAGAAAATTCATAATGGTAAGTAACATCTTCTATTATAAAATCGGCTCCTAGTGTTATAGGAATTTCTTCGTGTTCTATATCAAAAATAAAATATGGAATTTGTTTTTTGAATTCTTTACTTAATACTCCGGTTTGTAAATCCTTAATTGTATACAATGGCGATAATAAAATCATCTTTTGAAATTCTCTTAATATTTTACAAAAAAATGTTTTTCCAGAACCGTTTGCACCATATACATAAGAAACCTTATTGATGGTGTCTTCTCCCGCCTGAAATGTATTCATCTGATATTCCTTTTTACTTTCATCAGCAACACAAGTAAAAACAACTCTATTTGCAAAAGAAGCAAAATTTTCAGCCATAACACTTTTTAAAATTATTTTCTGCATCATCTCCTGTCTCCCATCTCATTTTTTTCCATTATAAACCAACTAATAGAGTATGTCAAGTGCTATTTTAAAAAAATCGGATATTATGTTGTTTTTTTTAGTACAATACATTTTTTAGACATAGATGTTGATTTTTTAATCTTATATTCGCTATTTTTGAGCTGTAAGTGATTGATACAATTTCATCAATTCTGCAACACATTTACTTTCTGTCATATTTTTGATGGAAAAACCGTATGCTTGCATAACTGCTCTATCATTTTGCTGATGAGCCTTGCGAAGTTCTGGGGGCATGGTCAATTCATCATATAAATCTACTAAACTGCTGTCAGGATATAAAGCACGTGCGTCAAGTATTGCCTGTGCAGTCTG
>CANOWY010000054.1 GCA_947571135.1 uncultured Mycoplasmatota bacterium | reverse complement strand
ACTAGATTTTATCTATCTTAAATTGATTTTTTTACGATGAACTGTCAAAGTGGGGGGTTGATTTAAATTGAAAGTTTTAAAATATTTTTTCTATGTTTTTTCCAAATCGACAAAAATTTATGATAAAATAAAAAAGAATAGGGATAGTGGTATTATGTCTAGAACTACTTTTATATTAATTGGAATAACATATTATATTATTTCTGTTATTGCCATTATTGTGGTTTTAAATATTCTTAGTAAAAAAGAGCGTAAGAAATATGAAAATGCTATATCTAATTTGGAACGTGATAAAAACTTAATCATTTCAGCTAGTATTTTATCTGAACTGAATAAAGTGGAACCGCTTGTTACCAATTCAGATTCTAAAGATGTTTATGAAGGCTGGCAAAGAAGATTTAAGCAAATTAAAGATGTAGAAGTTCCTAAAATTACAGATGCATTATTAGAAATAGAAGAACTTTTTAATGATCGAAATTATAAAGAATTACGAAAAAAAATAGCAGAAGTAGAAATTGATATTTGTTATGTGAAAACAAAGTCTAATTTTTTGTTAGAAGAAATCAAAGGAATTACATTAAGTGAAGAGAGAAATCGTGATACGATTACAAAATTAAAAGCAAATTATCGTGAAATTTTGAATCGCTATAATAACAATCGTAATGATTATAAATTAATTGCTTCCCCGATAGAATTGCAATTTGAAAATGTTGATAAACTTTTTAGCGCTTTTGAATCTTCTATGGAGAAAAATGCTTATCAAGAAGTGAGTAAAATTGTAAAAGCCATTGATGATATTGTTGGAAATTTAAAAATAGTGATGGAAGAAGCGCCAAGTATTATTTTAATGGGCAAAAAGTTAATTCCAAATAAAATGAATAGTATTTTAAAAACAAAAGAAAAAATGGAACATGATGGTTATAATTTAGAATATTTAAATATTGATTATAATGTTACAGAAGCAAATAAAAAATTAACAGATATTTTTCAAAGATTGAATGTTCTCAATTTAGAAGATTCTATTTTTGAATTAAAAACAATCCTTGATTTTTTTGAATCAAGTGATAATGATTTTGATAAAGAAAGAATTGCTAAAAAAATATTTGAAGACTATTCAAGAACTATTTTAGTAAAAGTGACAAAGTTAAATAAAATTAACAATGATCTTTATAAAAAAATTGATGATATTAAATATAGTTATGATTTAACAAACGAAGATGTCGCTGTTATTGGAGAGATTCAAGAGGAATTAGTGGGTATTCGTGAAAAGTATGATGAGATCATAGAATTACATCGTAGTAAAAAATCATATTTTGTAAAACTTGGAAAAGATATGGAAAATTTAAATGTGCGCCTTACCAAAACAGAAGAGAAGTTAGAGCGAGCCTTACGTACAATTGGCTCTTTAAAAGAAGATGAACTTCGTGCACGTGAACAATTAGATGAGATAAAAGATATTTTACTAAAAGCCAAAAATCAAATACGTGACTTTAAACTGCCAGTGATTCCAGAAAATTATTTCGTAGAATTATCAGAAGCGAGTGAGGGCATTGAAGAGATTGTAAAAGTTTTAGAAAATACACCAATTTCTATTAAAATATTAAATACTCGTGTAGATACAGCAAGGGATTTGGTATTTAAAGTATTTAATACGGCGAAAGAAATTGTAAAAACGGCGAAAATGGCTGAGATGGCGATAGTATATGGAAATCGTTATCGTAATAATAAAGAAGTAGATGTAGGTCTTACTAAGGCGGAGATGAATTTTTATAAGGGGAATTTTAAAAATTCTTTAGAACAAGCCATTGTCGCTATTAATATTGTGGAGCCTGGTATTCATAAAAGATTAATGGAAGAGTACCAATAGAGGAGTAATATGATTATAAAATTTGGAGATATAGAGATCTAAGGTGGGATGGAACATTAAATATTGAATGCGCTATTTTGCCTGCGTTTCGAAATCAACATTTTGGAAAAAAAATTATGGAAGAATTAAGTAATTATCTTTTAAAAGAATATGAGGAAATAAAAAAATTACGTGGTATTATTGAAAATAAGTAACTATGCTAATCGAAAGATGTCAATGCAGTTAGGTTATAGTGTGGAAAAACAAGATGACATGTATATTTATGTCTCAAAATCAAGATAGTAAAATTCTTGAAAATTTTATATAATAAGAACTAAGAGGTGAAATAATGATTTATTTAGACTATAGTGCAACAACACCAATCTCTTTTGATGTTTTGGATTCATATGATAAAGCAAGTAAGGAATTTATTGGAAATCCTAATTCTTTACATGGCTTAGGAGTGAAATCAAGAGAACTGATTAGTAGTGCTACTAAACAAATTAGTGAACTATTAGGAACAACAGAAAATGAGATTATTTATACAAGTGGAGCAACAGAATCCAATAATTTAGCCTTAATTGGTGCCTGTATTGCTCATCGTAAAAGAGGGAATCATATCATTGTTTCCAAATTGGAGCATCCATCTATTTATAAAATTTGTGATTACTTGGAGAGCATTGGTTTTGAAATCAGTTATGTTTGTAATGATAAAGATGGGCTTGTTGATTTTGAGGATTTAAAAAGGAAAATACGTCCAGAAACTATTTTAGTAAGTATTTGTGCCGTTAATAGCGAACTTGGAATACGTGAGCCTTTAAAAATGATTCGTCAAATTATAAAAAAGGAAAATTCAAATACTCTTTTTCATAGTGATATGACGCAAGCCTTAGGAAAAATACCTGTCAATGTTCGTGATGTTGATATGGCAAGTTTTTCTCTTCATAAAGTGTATGGACCTAAAGGAATAGGATTACTTTATAAAAGTAATTTAGTACGTATTTCTCCTTTGATTCAAGGAAGTAGTAAAGAAGGACTTTTACGTCCAGGAACACCTCCTGTTCCTTTAATTGCTGCTGCAGCCAAAGCCATTCGTTTAGGAATTCAAGATTTAGATCGTAAAGAAACATTTATTCGTAAGTTAAATGAAAGAATTGTAAGTGAATTAGAACCTATAGAGGGAATAATAATTAATAGTACAAAATATTCTATTCCTCATATTTTAAATATCAGCTTAAAAAATATAAAACCAGAAACATTTATTCATGCTATGGAAGAATATGAAATTTATTTAGGGACAAATACGGCTTGTGCAAGTGGAGATGTTTCTTCTACTATTATGGCAGTTTATGAAGATGAAGCAAGGGCTTCTTCCACTATAAGAATAAGTTTATCTTATTTGACAACAACAGAAGAAATAAATCGTTTTTTAAATTGTTTTCATATTGTATATAAAAGATTAAATTCCTTGGTTATGGAATAATTTTTTTAAATAGAACCTTTAAAAGGTTTTTTCTTTTGGTAAAATTCGACATTTTTTCTAAAAAAAGTTTAGAATAAACTCTTTATAAATGAAAAATGATTGGATGTGTGTATATAAAAATTTATGTTTATTTAGATAAAAGTGGTTCTATTCATAAAAATAGCAATACCAAATATTTTAAAGTAAGATTTTGGCTAAGTATAGAAAAAAGAATAAACAATTAAAAGAATTGCATAATATGTCAATGAATAAAGAATTAAAAACCACTAAAACGCTTTCTAATGATAAAATTTTCAGGGGGTTATAGATTAGGTAGAGTAAAAAAATTTGTTATAACGAAAAATGAAGTACAAAGCATTAATTTTATGTTAAAATAGGTTTTAGATAAATATGTACTTATGTAATAAAATTGACACTAAAAAAATTTTATGCTATCTTAGTTCGCAAGACTTGAAGATAGTAGTTCAAAACTAAGCGTATAGTAAGTACGTTGTCTTCAGGCATTTTTTTGTGATAATAATGGGAGTGATGCTATGGAAAAGTTAATCATGATTAAGTATGGGGAATTAACGACAAAAAAAGAAAACATTAATTTGTTTATTACAACATTGAAACAGAACATCAGCCAAAAGTTAAAAGAGGAAAATGTTTTAATTCATTTTGACAAAGGTAGAATGTTTATACGAGTATTAAATCACAATTTTGCTTCTATTTTAAATAAATTGAAGGAAGTTTTTGGTATTCATGAGATTGTCATTTGTTATGAATTAAAGACTTTAAATTTAGAAGAAATTAAAAATGAATTGTTATCTTTAATTAAAGAAAAAGATTTTCATACTTTTAAAGTAGAAACCAAAAGAAGCAATAAAAAGATTCCTAAAACGAGTACAGAAATTAGTAGTGAAGTAGGAGGCTTTATTTTAAAGAATAAAGAAAAAGTGAAAGTTGATGTGCATCATCCAGAACTTATTATTCATTTGGAGTTAAGAAATACAGAGAGTTATATTTATTTTGAGAGTATAGAAGGGCTCGGAGGGTATCCAGTTAGTACTCTTGGTAAAGGAATTTTAATGCTTAGTGGTGGAATTGATTCTCCTGTTGCAGGGTATATGGCAATTAAAAGAGGGGTAAAGTTAGAAGCCCTTTATTTTGAAAGTCCACCTCATACAAGTATAGAAGCCAAAAACAAAGTAATAGAACTTGCTAAGGTTCTTTCTAAGTATAACAACGAAATCAAATTGCATGTAATTCATTTTACAGAGATACAAGAAGCAATTTATAAAAATATTCCACATGAGTATTTAATTACCATCATGCGTCGTATGATGTATCGTATTGCAGAAATTATTGCAAGTAAAAGTAATGCTAAAATTCTAGTAAATGGAGAGTCAATCGGACAAGTGGCTAGTCAAACTTTAACAAGTATGAAGGCGATTAATGAGGTCGTAAAAATTCCAGTGATAAGACCTCTTGCTTGTTTTGATAAGTTAGAAATTATCGAAATTGCCAAAAAGATAAATACATATGAAACTAGTATTTTACCATTTGAAGATTGTTGTACCATTTTTGTTCCAAAACATCCTGTCATTAATCCAGATTCTAAAATCTGTGAGGAATATGAGAAACTAATTCCTTATAAAGATTTGATATACAATGCTATAAAGGGGCATGAAGTTATTAAAATTAAAGAGGAGAAACAACAAAATTTTGAGGATATATTGTAGAAAAACTTTGCATTCTTTCCTATTTTAGGTATATAGTAAAGACAGTCCAAACAAAAAGAAACTTTGTCGGCATCCAAAAGTCCATTTAAATGGGTAAGGAACACTTAACATAAGTTAAGTGTTCT
>CANOWY010000053.1 GCA_947571135.1 uncultured Mycoplasmatota bacterium | reverse complement strand
TTAAAGTATACCATAACTCTTTTTTATTATGGTCTACTAAACGGGGTGCATTTCAGTATGAATACTCTTTTTTGAGATTTTTATTATTAAAAAAACCTACGGAATTACATGTTTTTTAAGTTTTGATTACAATTTAATAGAATTGCTTGAATAAATAATTGCTTAAGTATATAATATTTTAAGTAATGATATTTTGGGAGAAAAGGATGCTAAAAAATATACAAATTAAGATAGTCCTAGCATTTATGATTATTGGATTATGTGCTATTTCTGTTTTAGGAATTACTTATGTGTATAATTTACAAAATATAAGTAATAAAATGACAGAAAACATAGGGATAGAAGAAATTAATAATATAATAAATAAT
This sequence comes from uncultured Mycoplasmatota bacterium, assembly GCA_947571135.1. GTDB lineage: Bacteria > Bacillota_I > Bacilli_A > RF39 > UBA660 > MGBC108787. Next base: position 4,872 of record CANOWY010000053.1, on the reverse strand, counting down.
CAAATATACCAAACAAAAATTGTAATGATAATTGCTGTAGTGGTATTTATAATATTAACAATTATAATCGGAATATACGTGGCAAAAGTAGTAATAGCACCAATTTCTAATTTGATTAGAAGTGCTGAAAAAGCTACAAAAGGTGAAAGAGAAAAATTTTTAGGACCTGGAAAAAAGAAAAATGAAATAAATGATTTAGTTGTTGCTTTTGATTCAATCAACAATGAACTTAAAGAAAATCTTAATGAAACAACTAGACAAAAAAAGCAAATGGAAACAATATTGCTACATATGACAGATGGAATTATAGCGTTTAATATTGAAGGAAAGATTATACATATAAATCCAGCTGCAAAAACATTTTTGAATTTAAATAGAGAAAAAGACTTTGAAGAAATTTTTGGAAAATATAATGTTGATATAAATTTAGAAAAAATTATATATTTAGAAAATTGGACATCTTCAGAACAAAAAATAAATGTAGAAGATAGGACAATAAATTTATTTTTTGCACCATTTAAAAATGAAAATGAAAGACCAGCAGGATTAATAGTTGTTATACAAGATATCACAGAACATGTAAAGCTAGATACAATGAGAAAAAGATTTGTTGCCGATGTATCACATGAACTTAAAACACCGATTACATCAATATTAGGTTATGCAGATACACTTTTAGAGACAGATGTTGATCCAGAAATAAATAAAAAGTTTTTAGACAGAATTTCAGCTGAAGCTTCAAGAATGTCAAGACTAGTTAGTGATTTACTTGTACTTTCTAAATATGATACTTCAAAAGTAAAAGTAGAAAAAACAGAGTTTGATTTAGGTGAACTTGTTAAATATACTTTTGATGGTTTAGATATAGAGATGAAACGAAAAAATCAAACTGCAGAATGTTTTGTTACATCAAATGTTCCTTTAGTTTATGCAGATAAAAGTGGAATTGAAAGAGTTGTATTAAATATACTTACAAATGCAATAAAATATACACCTGAAAATGGAGAAATAAAGGTATATGTAGGATTTGTATATAATGATGCATATATAAAAATCATTGATACTGGAATAGGAATTCCAAAAGAAGACTTGGATAAAATTTTTGAGAGATTTTATAGGGTAGACAAAGCACGTACAAGAGAAATGGGCGGAACAGGACTTGGCCTTTCAATAGCAAAAGAAATATTAGATCAAAACGATAGCATGATTGATATAAAAAGTGAGCATGGAAAGGGAACTGAAGTTGTTATAAGAATACCAACTAAACAATCAAAATCAAGCAAAGAGTAGAATTGGTTTAATAAAAGGAGAGATAAAGGATGAAGAAATTAAAAAAATCTTTAATAAGTTTAATATTATTTTTGTTCTACACAAATAATATTTATGCTACCACTACTGGAACTTATACAGTAGAAAAAAGCCACTCTTTTCAAAAGATTTTGATTTTAATTGTTGGTATTGGATTAATTTCTTTAGTTTTATTTTTAGCGTACAAAATGGATAAAAATGAGGCTACTAAAAAAAGAAGACAAAAATTTATAAAAGAAAATAAAAGAAATGATATAGATGAAGAAAGAATAAATGATTATAGAGAAAATCAAGATATATATTCAAATATATATACAACAAGAAGTTCAAGAGAAGCTAATAGAATTAAAGAAGGCTATTTAAAATATATGCCAGACAGTGTAAATATTGATGATGAAGAAGATGAAGACATACAAAATAGTGATACAGTAGAAACACCAGAAAATGAAGGGCTTTATTATGAAGCAGAAACTAATAAAAAAGATGAAGAAATAGAAAATGATGGTTTGAACATAAATGAAAGTGATAAATTAAAAGATAGCAATTTTGATATCGAAGTAGAAGATGATGCAACAGTAAATAACAAGCTAGATTTAGAAGAAAAATTCGAATTAGAAGATAATATAAATATTGAAGAAACTAGTAATGATTTTTCAACAGGAACAGAAGATTTTGTAGATGAGAATATTGTAGAACTTACTCAAAAAATAGATACAACATCATATAATTTAGATGATACTCAAATAATATATAAAGATGAAGGAATTTCATATGAAGAAGAACCAGAGGTAGTTTATGAGGATGAAGGAATTTCATATGAAGAAGAACCAGAGATAGTTTATGAAGATGAAGGAATTTCATATGAAGAAGAACCAGAGATAGTCTATGAGGATGAAGGAATTTCATATGAAGAAGAACCAGAAGTAGTTTATGGGGATGAAGAATTGCCATATGAAGAAGAGCTAGATGCAACTTATGAAAATACACAGTATGAGTCAATTAATAATAATTTAGTACAAGATAATGAAAATTATGAAGAAAATTTAGTATCAGAAGAACCTTATTTAAATTATGAAGAAAACCTAACTCAAGAAGATATGTATAATAATGACACACTAGTTCAAGAAAATATTTATAATAATTATGAAGTAGAAAGTATATATAATATAGATGATGCGAATAATTATGATGAAAATTTAAATGTGGAAAATCTTTATAATATGGAAAATTTAGAGAATTCTTATAATGAAAAGCTAGATTATATTGTTCCAGATTTAGAAGCAAGACCAAATGAGGTAAATATTAAAAAACAAGAAGGAGCAAATTATGTAGAGGACATATATAATGAAAAAAATGATATAACATATACTACATCAAATTTAGATAAAGAATATATAGAAGAAGATTTAGAATATGAAGAAGAAAGCTCTGAAGTAGCTTATGAAGATGAAGAAATTGCATATGAGGAAGAACCAGAAGTAGTTTATGAAGAAGAAACAGATTACTATGAAGAAAATAATTACGAAGACAGCTTAGTAAAAAAATCTTCAAATATAGAATATGAAGACATACCTTATGATGAACTTCCTAATAACATTTTAAATTATTCAGAAAAAGAATATGAAAAAAATAAAAAACAAAAAGAAAAGAAGCAAAAATTCACTAAAAAGAAAAAATCAAAGAAAGATGATTTTGTGTTTGAAAGTAATGATTATAAAGATGAAAGCTATTTTGCAGAAAATGTAAAAGTTCCAGAGATACCTGAAGATGAAATGTATAATATAAATGCAGAAGAAATTACTAGTAAATTAAATTCTACAATGGTGTTTAATACGGAAGACTTGAAAAAAGAAGAAAAAATTCAGGAAACTGAAAAAGAAGAAAAAGATATTGATGTTAATATAACTGTAAAAGGTTACGATTTTAGTGAAGAAGATATTGAAGAATTAGAAAATCATAATATGGCGCCAAGTGAAGAAAAAACTACTGGTGAAGAAAATAATATACTTCAAGATTTTGATGATCAAGATAGTTCATTTTTGGATGAATACATAGAAGATGATAGTATGAAAAATAATATTTATGAGAATCGCAATTTATATGAGATAAATACTTCATCAAAGCAAGCTACAAACATATTTGGCGAAAAATATGAAAAAGCACCATTAAAAAGATATACAAGAAAAAGAAAGAGAGTTAGAAGATATACAAGAAAGAAAAGAAGATATATACAAAGTAATTTAAAAAGGTTTAGAAGAAGAAAACCACCAATTAGTAGAAATATTGTAGAATTTAGAAGATATCAATTAAAGAGAGAACTAGAAGAATTTAAAAGAAGAGATAGAGAGCAAGCAATAAAAGAACTAGTAGAAGAAAAAATGAGAAAAGTAAATAAAGAACAAGCAATAAAAGAACTAGTAGAAGAGAAAGTGAAAAAAGGTAGTAAAGAGCAATCTATAAAAGAATTTGCAGAAGAGCAAATAAGAGGCAAACAAAATAATCTTGAAAATGAATATGAAGATTTAGAAGATACAATACAGGAAGTAGAAAAACCAAAAAGAGGAAGAAAACCAAAATCAGAAATAGAAGAGCCAAAAAGAGGTAGAAAGCCAAAAACTGTAGAAGCAGAAAATGCACCTAAAAAGAGAGGAAGAAAACCGAAAGTAGAAGAAAAAGTAGAGGGACCTAAAAAAAGAGGTAGAAAACCTAAAACTCAAGAAATACAAGATGATAAACCTAGAAAAAGAGGAAGACCAAAATTATCAGAATAATAGAAAAATTTTATAAGAAAGATGTAAACTTATAATTCTCTTGAAAAAATGTGCGAATTAATGTATAATTCTAATAAAAATAGAAAGGCGACAAAATGAATGAAAAAGTAAAAGATATTCTTGAATGGGGATATTGTATAATAATAGCTTTAATTTTGGCATTATTATTTAGATATTTTGTAGGAACACCTACAATAGTAAAGCAAAGATCAATGTTTCCAACATTACAAGAAAATCAAAGACTAATATTAAATAGGACATTTAGAATAACAGGGAAAATGCCCGAAAGAGGGAAAATAATTACTTTTGAGGCACCAACAAAAGAATATTATTCAAGATGGGAAGCAGACCAATCAAATCCAATAGCAGTATATGATAATGAACCAAAAGGAATATTTGAAAAATTTATATACAATGTTCTAGAAATAACTAAGAAAAGCTATATAAAAAGAGTAATAGGATTGCCAGGTGAGCATGTAAAAATTGAAAATGGAAAAGTATACATAAATGGCAATGAATTGAAAGAAGAATATCTTTCAAGTGATGTAATAACAGAATCTGAAGTGTTTTATGATTTTATAGTTCCAGAAGGATATATATTTGCAATGGGAGATAATAGAGGTAAAAGTACAGATTGTAGAGCTTTGGGATGTGTGCCACTAGAAAAAGTAGAAGGAATAGTATGTTTTAGATTTTGGCCATTTAATGTATTAGGAAAAATAAAATAGAAGCTCTTATTTTTCACAACTTCGGAAATTCTTAAAAAGAATTTTCGAATTGTGGTACGAGCGAA
>CANOWY010000052.1 GCA_947571135.1 uncultured Mycoplasmatota bacterium | reverse complement strand
ACTAGATTTTATCTATCTTAAATTGATTTTTTTACGATGAACTGTCAAAGTGGGGCAAAAAGAAGGGAATCGTTAATAACGCGAATAACTATTTTTTGCATAAAATATCACCACCAATTTATTCTTACTATACTATAATAACATAATTTTACACAATTTTATAAAAAAATATAGCATTTATGTATTTTTATGTTATAATTAAGACATACTAAAAGTAAAGTAGAAAGAGGTAAAGAAATGAAAAAAGTGTTAGGAATTATTGTTTTAGCAATGATGGTAGTATTACCAATGCGCGTTAATGCGGCATTAGACTTCTCAGGCTTTAGATGTGACGAAGTAGATAAAACAAATGCAACAAAAACATGTTATATTATAGGAAAGGCGACAAATGGAAGTTCCATTTCAAAATTTACGGCTACTTTGACGTTACAAAATATGTCTATTAAATCTATTACTGCAAGTAGTCCTTGGACAAACAATTCAAATGGAACATCACTAGAATTTAATGCTACTACAAGCGTATCAAGTGATAATTTTACGATTGCAACTATTGTGTTTGATGTAGATAATACAGCAGAAAAATGTGCAGTACAATTAATTCCATGTTATGATGAAAATGGAACATTTGGATGTGGAAATACAGTAGAAGTTACAGAAAGTTATGTTTGTAAAATAGTAGATGGAAAATATTATGGAAAAAATGGAACAGAAGTAACTGCTGAAGTTTATGAAGCAGAATGTGTTAACAATCCACAAACTGGTAGTTTTGTACCATATGTGGTAATTATTGCTGGAATTGCCTTAGCTGTAGGTGTATTCACAATATCTCGTAAAAATACAAAACTATATAAAATATAATAACTTTAAACTCCCTAGTGGAGTTTTTTTGATGATTGAAAATGAAGAGAAAATAATTTATAATGTAAATAAGATAGATGGAGGAAGAAAATGAAAAAAGAAGAAATAAAGAAAAATAACCTCCCAACTTCAGGAACACGCCTGGGGGGGGTATATTAGAAAATAAAAGTTAACCAGGTGATTTTAAGAAGTTTAACAAAAATAAGAAACAGAAAAGAATTCTAATAGGAAGCATAGTAGGAATGCTTCTAGTTTTAGGAGGAATAACTCTTTATAAAACCTTTGTTTTATATGAGGAGAAAAAAGAATTTAATGTCTTACAAGGAAGAATACCAGATTTTAGAAATTATACAGAAAAAATATTAAATGGGGCAGACCCAGTATTAGTGAGTGGGTTAACACCAGTAGAAATAGATAATACTGGAAAAGTTACCAAAGCGAATCTAAAAGATAAATGGTATAGTTATGAAGAAAAAAGATGGGCGAATGCGGTAATTTTAGAAGATGAGAATATTATATATCAAGATGGAGAAGAAATACCAGAAAACAATATAGAAAGTTATTTTGTATGGATACCGAAATATAGTTATCAATTATGGAATTTATTAGAAGGCGAAATGAAAGAAGTTCATGAAATCCCAATTAAGTTTGGACTAGAAAATACAAGCGATGAAGTTAAAGGAGAATGTACAACGCCAATGAGTGCTGATAATAAGCAAGGATTAAGCGGTATAAGTAGAAATTGTAAAGTTGGAGATTATATGACTCATCCTGCATTTTTATCTGCTAGAACGAATGGCTTATGGGTAGGCAAGTTTGAAACAGGATATAAAGGAGCAACCACTACAGCAGAAGCAGAACAAAATATAAACGATTCTAGTAAAATTCTAATTAAACCTAATGTATATTCATGGAGAAATATCCAGATTTCTAATGCTTTTACGTCAAGTTACACCTATAAAAGAGAATATGATAGTCATATGTTGAAGAATACAGAATGGGGAATGATTACTTATTTAACTTATTCTACTTATGGCAGATGTAGTAATACGATATGTGCAGAAATAACTCAAAATAAAAATATTAATTATACTACAGGATATGCAGAAGCGGACTATTATAATGGAAGTATTTTTGCTAGTACTACAGGAAATTATACTGGAATTTATGATTTAAATGGAGGTGCTTGGGAATTTGTAATGGGGAATTATGCCAAAACTTTAGGGGAATCAGGTTTTACTAGTATGCCAATAAATCAATATTATGATGAGTATATTGGGAGTACGATAAGTGCCCGAATTTTAGGGGATGCTACTGTCGAAACATATAATTGGTATGACGATTCTGCTACTTTTATTCAATCTAATCGTCCTTGGTTTATTCGAGGGAGTTATTATAATAGCAAAACACCTTCTTCTGGTATATTTAGTTTTGATTATAGTACTGGTGGAGCATTCAATTATACTGGATTCCGTATAGTTCTTGCTATAAAATAAAAATGTAGAGAGAATAGAGTTCTCTATTTTTTTGTGTTAATTTTAAACTTGTCCACATATAGTTTTCTAGGAGGACAAACATAGTTATGAATATAAAAGGATTAACAGAAAAAGAAGTAGTAGATAGTCGTAAAAAATATGGAGATAATGAACTTACCCAAAAGAAAAAAAATAGTTTTATAAGACTCCTTTTAGAATCATTAGGAGATCCTATCATTAAAATACTTTTAATAGCCCTTGCTGTAAAAGTAGTCATTTTATTTCAAAATTTTGACTGGTTCGAAACGATAGGAATCTTAATTGCCATTTTCTTAGCCTCTTTTATTTCTAGTATTTCCGAATATGGCAGTGAAGCCGCATTTGAGAAATTAGGAGAAGAAGCAGCCAAGATTAAAGTGAAAGTAAAAAGAGAAGGAAATATTAAAGAAATAGAAATAAAAGAAGTTGTTAAAAATGATATTGTGTTATTAAATACGGGAGATAAAATTCCCGCCGATGGCTATTTAGTAGAGGGAAGCATTTATGTGGATGAATCCAGTATTAATGGGGAAGCAAAAGAAACAGAAAAAAGAAGTACTAATTCTACTATTGTAGAAGATAAAAATAAAGTATATCGAGGAACCATTGTCTATAATGGAAGTGCTATGATGAAAGTAAGCGCAGTTGGAAATAATACAATTTACGGAAAACTGGCATCTGAACTTCAAGAAAGTGAGCCTACTAGTCCTTTAAAACTTCGTTTGCGTGGACTTGCTAATGTAATTAGTAAAATTGGATATGTTGGAGCAATATTAGTTACTATTTCCTATTTATTCTCTGTTATCTTTATTGCTAATCATTTTGATAAAACACTCATTTTAAGTACTCTTACTAATTTTGATATTATGTTTGAACATTTAATGTATGCACTTACACTTAGTGTAACAATTATTATTGTTGCAGTACCAGAAGGACTTCCCATGATGATTACGCTTGTACTTTCAAGCAATATGAAACGAATGTTAAAAAATAATGTTTTGGTTAGAAGGTTAGTAGGTATCGAAACCGCAGGAAGCCTAAATGTTTTACTTACAGATAAAACAGGAACGCTTACAAAAGGAAAATTAGAAGTGACTGAGTTTATTACGGGGAATTTAAAATCTTATAAAACAATTGAAAATTTAAAAACACAAAAATTTTATCATAGTATTTATGAATCATTCTTTTATAATAACGAAAGTGCATTTGATAATACTGGAAATCCAGTTGGAGGAAATACTACCGATAGAGCCTTACTAAAATTTTTAAAAAATCGTGAAAATCGTTTTGCAAAAATAATCAAAAAAGAGCCATTTAATAGCCAGAATAAGTATTCTTATGTCGAAATTGATAATGGAGAAAAAAGAATTTATATAAAAGGCGCTGCTGAAAAATTATTATCTTATTGTACTCATTATCTAGATGAAGAAAATAGAGAGAAAACACTAATTAATAAAAAGGAATTAGAAATAAAAATAGATATTTTAACAAAATCTGGTACTCGTGTTTTGGTTATGTGCTATTCTAAAAAAGAAATAGCAAAAGAAAGTAATCAGTTAGTATTACTTGGGGTTATTGCAATTCGTGATGAATTACGAGAAGAAACTAAAGAGGGTATTAATTTAATTAAAAAAGCGGGAATAGATATTATTATGATTACAGGGGATCATAAAGATACAGCGACTTCTATTGCAAAAGAAGCAGGAGTAATTACAAGTTGTCATGACTTAGTTCTTACAAGTGATGAACTTTCCCATATGTCTGATGAGGAGGTTATGAAAGTATCTAAAAATTTAAAAGTAGTCGCAAGGGCACTTCCAAAAGATAAAAGTCGTTTAGTGCGCATTTTAGAAGAAATGAATCTGGTGGTTGGAATGACAGGAGATGGAGTAAATGATGCCCCAGCATTAAAAAAGGCAAATGTTGGATTTGCTATGGGTAGTGGAACGGAAGTATGTAAAGAAGCAAGTGATATTGTAATACTAGATGATAACATCTTATCTATTAGTAAAGCAATTTTGTATGGAAGAACAATTTTTAAAAGTATTCGTAAATTTATTATTTATCAACTTACTTGCAATATATGTGCTTTGTTTGTATCTATTATCGGGCCTTTTATTGGTATTAATACACCAATTACAATTATCCAAATGTTATGGATTAATATGATTATGGATACATTCGCTGGACTTGCTTTTTCCTTTGAACCTCCTCTTAAAAGATATATGTTTGAACCTCCAAAGAAAAAAGAAGAAGCCATTATGAACGGGTATATGTATAGCCAAATTATTTTTACAGGAGTTTATTCTGCGATTCTTTGTATTTTATTTTTAAAATTACCCCTTTTTAAACAGGTTATTAGAACAGGTGCATCTTATGAATATTTAATGACTGCTTATTTCGCTTTGTTTATCTTTATTGGTGTATGCAATGCATTTAATGCAAGAACAGAAAGATTAAATTTATTTGCTAATTTAAAGCAAAATATTGTTTTTATTCTAACAATATCTTTCATTGTGATTGTTCAACTGTATTTGATTTATCATGGTGGAAATTTATTTAGAACCTACGGTTTGACTTTGAAAGAATTATGTCTTGTCCTTCTTTTATCTTTTTCAGTTATTCCTATAGATCTACTTAGAAAAATCTATATTAAACATAAAAACTATGCTACAAGTGTATAGTTTTTTTCTTATAAATAAATTGTACACTAAGTATTAAAATGTGATATACTACATTTAGAAAATAGATGGAGGAAGAAAAATGAAAGAAATAAAGAAAAAAAATAACCTCCCAACTTCAGGAATGAACCTGGGGGGGGGGTACATTAGAAAGTAACCCAGGAAGAAACCGGAAGAAAATACTATTAGTAGTAATAG
>CANOWY010000051.1 GCA_947571135.1 uncultured Mycoplasmatota bacterium | reverse complement strand
ATTTTTTGAATGATTTTTCTATTTTTTGTTTCAACTAGCACAACGCGTTAATTATTTCTCCACAATAGGTGCTTGACTTTTTGCATTTAATGTAAAATCTACAAATTTATTTTGTAAAAATAATGGATAAGCAGCAGCACCAATCATCGCTGCATTATCAGTACAATACTTCATATCTGGTATACTTACAGGTACTTGGTATTTGTCTGCTACTTTTTTCATCTCTTCACGAAGGTATCCACTTGCAGCAACACCGCCAGCAATAATTAACTGTTCTACTTCTATATTTTTTAAAGCAAGTTCTACTTTTCTTACGACTTCATCTATGGCTGTTACTTGAAAACTACATGCCAAATCTTCTTTGCAAATTTCATGACCTCTTTGGTGTTCATTGTGAACAAAGTTAATGATATGGCTTTTTAAGCCACTAAAACTAAAATTATAAGAAGAATCATTTACTGGTTTTGGCATTTCATAGGTAGGCTTGCCCTTTAAAGCCATTTTTTCAACGTTAGGTCCTCCTGGATATTTTAAGCCTAGTATTCTTGCTACTTTGTCATAACATTCTCCTATGGCATCATCAAGAGTACTTCCTAATATTTTAAATTTATAATCCTCTTCCATTAGAATTAAATCGGTATGTCCTCCACTTACCACCATAGCAAGTAATGGAAATTGTAATTTTTGTTCTAAAGCATTTGCATAGATATGTCCTATGGTATGATGTACTGCAATGAGTGGCTTTTTATAGACAAGTGATAAAGTTTTGGCAAATTCTATCCCGACCAATAAACTTCCTAAAAGTCCAGGTGCATAAGTGACAGCAATTGCGTCAATCTCTTTTAGAGTCACATTGCTTTTTTTTAAAACGTCTTCTAATACCAATGTTATGTTTTCAGTGTGCATACGAGAAGCAATTTCGGGTACAACTCCTCCAAATTCTGCATGAGTATCCATTTGGGTAAGTACAGTAAAAGATTCTATTGTACTTCCATTTTTGACAATTGCCATGCTTGTTTCATCGCATGAAGATTCAATCGCTAGTATATAAATATCTTTCATGGTTCTAACCTTCTTCCCATTAAATAAGCATCTTCTTGATTTTGATAATAATTTTTCCGAGTCGTTACAATTTCAAAACCAAATTTTTTATAAAGTTCTATGGCAGGAATATTTTCTTTCCTTACTTCTAACGTTACTAATTTTACACTTTCTTGTATATTGCTCATCATTGAGTCGATAAGACAACTTGCAATATTATGACGACGATATTCTTCTTTTACAATGATGTCTAAAATATCTACCGTTTCTTCTAGTTCTGTATACATTAAAAATCCTTTTATCATTCCTTCTTCTTCGTATACTAAAACTTTGGTATATTTATCTTCTTCTATTTCTTCTAAATGAGTTGTTTTAGCAAAATTGGGAGATAAGAGATTTCCAAGTGCATTTATTTCTTCTATGTCTTTTTCTTGTAATTTTCGAATCATTTTTGTACCTCTATTTTTTTTACATAAAGTGGATTTACAGCATGGGGATTTACACTTTCTAAAGTTTTTGCAAATAGAATGATCTTTTCATAATCAATCTCAACGTTTTCTACATCATTTGGTTCTTGTACATATTCACTGTTATTCACATAACTATATTCACCGACTAGATGGTTTTCTTTATTAAACGTTCCTAAAAAAACACCATTTTTTTCTCTTTCTACAATTCTTACTTCTTCATGGGAAAAAGATGTGGCTTTTAAAAGCAAACTGGATATTGTTTTAATGGGTATTTTTAAGGTATAGGCTAGTGTTTTGCCTATTGTAACTCCTAGACGTATCCCTGTAAAAGATCCTGGTCCATTTACTACTATTATTTCTTTTAAATCTATTATTTCTATATTTTCTTCTTTTAAAACATTAACTAAAACTGGTATAGTGGTAACACTATGATTATGATTTGTTTCTACTTCTTTTTTTATTTTTATTTGATAATCTTTGTATAAAATGACAATAATTTTGTCACTGTGAGTATCTATAAATAGTGTATACATATGTAAAATTCCTCTCTAAAAAGCACAAAAAAACTCGTACACGAGCCTTATTATAGCACACTATGGCATAAGTCTTCATATATATTGCCATGTGGTTCAAAAACTAATACTCTTGTATTTTCATCGATAACTTTAAATTTAATGTCTAATCTTTCTTCTGGTAGGCTGTCACAAATTAAATCTGACCACTCTATAATGGTTACTCCGCCTTTTTTAAAATACTCATCTAAACCCACATTTTCATTTGTACCTTCAAGACGATATACATCCATATGGTATAATGGTAGTTCTCCATTAGGGTATTCTTTAATCAAAGTAAATGTAGGAGAAGTTACATTTTCTAGAATGCCTAGGGCATGAGCAAACCCTTTGACAAAAACCGTTTTGCCACTACCTAATTCGCCTTCTAAACAAATAACCATATTAGGAAATTTTTCACTTTCCATGTTTTGGGCCAATTCTAAAGTATCCTTTTCGCTTCTTGATGTATATTTGTAATCCATTACTATCACCTACTAGTATTATAGCAGAACTTTTTGATTTAATTCAATCTTTTGTATCGTAAATTTACAGTGATTAACTTCTTTTTTTTGTTAATGATTTTAAACCATAAAAAATGGTTTTTTTATCAAAATTTTTATTGGCTTCTTTCATTAATCCTTTAATAGATTCTATCATTATTTTTTTCGTTTCTTCGTCTAATTTTGTTACGGTTCTTAATAGTCTTGGTATACTTCTTAATTTTAAGCGAGTGAGTTCTTCTATTGTATTTATCTTATTGGTGGATAAAATAGTATACAGTGTACTTGAAAAAATTTCTCTTTCTTTTTTTCCAACCTGCGCAAGCCATTCTGTAATTATCTTTTGAATTTTATTACTTGTCTCATCTATTTCTTTTAAAGTTACAAAAGAAGTTGTCTCTACTTGCCATGTTAACGTATCATGTTGCCATATCCCTAGTGAATCGCTTTGTATTACTTTATAATTTTCTTTATGGGAAAGTAGCATTCCAATAATAGAAGATTGGGGGAGTATCGTATTTATTTTAGGAAGCATCTTTTCATAATTTGGTAAAGTTAGAAAATTTTCTGCAAAACCTGGTCCATCATTATTGTAAATCCCCTTAATTCGTTTTTGTATCTTCTTTTTGCATTTTACGCCTGCATAAACAGCGAGATTCCCACCTTTTGAATGTCCTCCTAAATAGATATGTCTATTTTTAAAGGATACAACTTGATTTACATAATTTACGGCTTCTAGTTGAGAGGGAATTTCATCCATAAAACTCATGTTTAAATCTTCTTTCCAACCAATTAAAGTTTCATCAGTACCTTTAAAAGCAACATAAATTGTATTAAAATTTATGTGAATCACCATAGCAGAAAATTGCTTTTCTTCCTTTTTTGATATTTTATTTACATAATTAGTAATTGTTAAGTTTTTAAATCGTTTAGAATTTGCTAATGTTTTTAAAAATTCTGTGGGATTTTTGGATAAAGCAAATTTTTTTGCAAGTTCTTTTTTATCGTATTTTTTTAAATACTTGGTAATGGCTTCTTCAATGGTTATTTTTTTAGATGTATTTTTTTTACTAATTTCTATATATGCAAATTCAGAAAGGATTAAATTATCTACTTCGTTAAATGGACTGACTTTAAAAGAAATGTCTCCTCTCCATTTTAAATAGTCTACTATGTTAGCCATGTTTTCACTTCCTTTTGGTAAGGATTATTATATATTAAAATAATCTTAAAATCAAAAAAAAATAGAATATGGTTTCTATTTTATTAAGACAAATGAATATCATTTTTTAATAATCTATCTATGTCCATTTGTAAAGGCTCTTGATTATTTATATAATGATTTAAACAAGTATATAAAATTCGTAGTCTTAGTTTATCTTCTCCAGACATATTTATGAATGTTAATTGTACTGGATAACCAGAATCTAAATACAAATCTAAATTTGCTTTCTTCTCGTCAAAAATGATAGATAAAGTAGAGATTTTAGAATAAGGAATTGTATAAATCTGTTTTCTTGTTCCATAATTATCAAATAAAATAATTTTTTTATCTGTAAATATTCCATGGTCTCTTGTAGTCTTATAAGCAACTAATATTAGTTCTTCTCGGATATACTGTTTAATATAGGCAGGAAGTTCGTTTTTATCTATAATCCCTGAAAAATTAAATGGTTTTGTTACTGATTTGTATTTTACATAACTCATACTACTACCTCATTACTACTTAAAAAAAGTTATATCTAGTTTTATTATACATGGAATTTTCTTTGTTTGTAAAGAATAAAAATTAAAAGCCATCTATTTCAATGACTCTTTTATTTCTATTTCTAATTCACAAGTATCTAGTATTTTTAAAAACATTTCTAAACTTATTTTTCTTATTCCTATCTCATAATGGGCTAGTGTTGAATCTGCTATTCCTAATTTATTCGCTAATTCTTTTTGAGTGTAACCACATGATTTTCTTATTTGTTTTAAATTTATTTTATTCATGTAGTTAATATATAAGGATTTTCTTTTGTTCCTTTTCCTTTTTCAAAAAACACTTCTTTTTTTATTGTTACTATTGGTCTTATTCTATGGACTAAACTCTGCGTAGCAGGACTCGCTTGGGAATGAGTTCCATAGAACCAACCATTATTAGTCCAACTAGAAGTTGCATAAGTACCATCTTCTTTTGTCCATAATCCAAAACATGTCCAATGATTTCCACTAACATAAACATTTCTTTCAACAAGCCAATAATCTCCAACATTTGAAGTTTCTACAACATTAGAAACTAATGAACCTAATATTTCTTCTATTTTAATTCGGTCTTGATTAGAAGATACATCTCCACACCCATAACGCTCTAAACTAGGGTCCATTGAAGTCCACCAAGAAGAACCACCACCACAGGCTGATGCCGAAGGAGTAGGAACTACATATATTTGTCCATTATAACCTATATGTCTTGTATTTATCGTATAATTTTCATTTGCATACTGTTCTGCAATTGTTTGTAAGGTTAATACAAGATTATTGTATCCTGTTATTCCTGTTAAATAAACTACTGTACTTGAAACATATTCTGATACCATTTCTATCGTTCCATCTTCATTTTTCTTGATAACTCTCCATAAGTTTAATTCACTTGGGTTTATGGTTTGATTTGTACTATATCCAGTCATACTTGATGATATAGTATAACTTGTACTTGTTGGGGTCATTTCTACATAATCTCCTAAATTTACTAAATCTACTAATCTTACTTTATGACTTTGTTTTGCTGTTACGACTATCTTACTTATAAAGTTCTTATTCATCGCATCATCTTCAACTG
>CANOWY010000050.1 GCA_947571135.1 uncultured Mycoplasmatota bacterium | reverse complement strand
ACTCCTTTCGTATAATGGTTTTAGTCATTCTCATTATATCAAAGGAGTTATTTTTTTGAAATTCATACACCTTTTATTTTAAAGCTTGTTACACACCTCGAAATTTAATATACTAAAATTTCTTTTTTTTCATTTTTAATAATTTTTTAGTTGTGGAAAATAGATATCTTGCAGATTAAAAAATTATAAGGACAAGTTTGTACATGATTTTGAAACTTCATAACAGACAGGCGGATAAGTGCACTTTCCTTATATGTGAGATTACTTTTTATATTAAGAGTAAGAAGGTAATCGTTAAAATAGGGAGTTGTGGTATCTAGATCCTCCTTGCTTCCTATAAAATAGGGAGGCAAAAAATGTTGAAAATAGTTGAACTGATTATCGAATACAAAGAAACTAGAAGTGAAAAATCTGCAAGTGAAATTATTAAAATAATACTACCTATGATCAATAATAAGGTTAAAAATATTAGATTGGATTATAGGGAAGATGTTATACAAGAACTAAAGATGAATTTGTTTTCCATAATTGAGATAGCAGTTTTTAAAGATATAGATTTTCCTAATGAACTTTTTACTTTAAATAATTTAAAATACCTTCAAAAAGAAAATTTTTCTCCTCAAGCACTTATAAAAATATTTAATAATAAATACATTAAAAATTTTATAGATGAAACAGGCATAGATTTTTTAGAAAAAGTATTTTTAAATAATGAATTTTATGAGAGTTTTATCAAAACTTTTATCAAATTTAACTTTAGAAATCAATTTTTCTATTTATTAGAAAAGCGATTTGATACAGTCATTGCAGGATTTTACAGAAAGAATGCTGATTATTTTTCTAAAGAACAAGCTATTTTAAATAGAGAAACGGATGAAGGAGATGAATATATTGATCTCATTCCAGATTCTACACAAAATAAGATTAGTTTTGAAAAATTAGGAATTGCAAAGAAAGATATTGAATTCCTAAATTTATTTATAGATGGAGACAAAGTGTATTCTCAAACTGAAGTTGCTAAAAGACTTGGCACTTCTCAGCAGTATATTTCTAAAAGAATTAGAGAAATTCGAGATAAATATAAAAATATTTTCTAAAAAAAATAAAAATTTGGTTGTAGAAAAAGATGATTCTGCAGATTAGATAGGTGAAAGGCAGAAACGTGGACGCCGCTTTTCCCAGACACGAAAGTGAAAAAGACCTGCACAGCTAGTCAGGTAGAGTGTAACCGAGTAGTTAACGAAAGGATATAATTACCGAAATTGGAAAAAGGACAGTTGATAGAAAGAAGAAGGACTTATCGAAAGATTTGTCCTTTTTTGGATATTCGTCATTTATCGTATGTCAGACATTTATTTTTTAAAAAGTTATAAACGAATTGTCATTCTCTTATTTATAAAAAATATTATTAAAAACGTCAAATATATTATAGGTACTTTATTTGCATTCTATTTAAAATAATTGTATAATTGTTATATATATCATAATGAGGGAAAAACAAATGAGAAAGTTTAAGTTAATAACATTTATAATATTAATGTTTATTTTTAGTAGTTGTAGCATTGATAAGAAAATAAAAGATGAATATTTCAGTGAAAAAACCTTACTAAAATATCATTTAGAGAATCTTCCTAAGGGCAAGTGGAAAGATTGTGTCGTTTGGGGAGATTCATTTTATTTTAATATAGAAAAAGATGATTTTAAAACTTGGATTATTTCTGTTATAGATTATATTGATAATCGTGAAGATATAACTTGCTGGGGATTTTCTGAAAGATTTAAGAACTCAGGAACTTTAGATTTCCCAGTTATACAATTTCAAAATGCAGAGGAATATATAACAAAATATACTTGGCTTTCTATAGCTTTTACGACATTACCTTTAAAGGATAATACCTTTCAAAATTGTTATTGTATTTATGCCTATAGCGGATATGATGAAACATTGGATGTAAAGGGAGAAAACTATCATTATGATTACTATATGAATTTACAAGATAGTTCTTCCTATGCAAACAAATATCATATTACCATTTAAATTTAAAAATTGGTTGTGATAATATAATTTATAGCAGATTATTTAGATGAGATCTCAAAAAATAGAAAGGAGATATATCTAGATATAAAAAATGAATTATGAGTTCATTTAATAATGGGGGAGTAATCAATAGAAAAAAGGGTTCTATTGTTTTATTTCAGCATGGCATTTTTGGGAATGAAGATTCTTTTACGGAGGCAATAGCTAAATTGGTAAAACAAGCACCAAATAGACATATTGCATTTCCTGATACATTTATAAATATGAATAGTTTTAAAAAGATGGGTTATAATAACACTTATTTATTTGAAACTCCTGAATCTCAATTGGAATTTAATGATACTATTAAAAATATTGCTTTATTTGCGAAAGACCATCCAAATCATAATATTTTAGTAAGAACAAGATTGAGTGGTATAAATAAAGCTGATTCAATTCAAAATCAAAAAGAAAAACTTGCTCTTATTGTAAGGAGATTATATGATTTAATAGATGGAAGACCAATTGTTCTTGTAGGACATAGTCAAGGTGGTTTAGTAAATATGGAGACTGCTCTGAAGTGTCCAAGTTATATTGATAAGATTATATCACTAAATACTCCTTTTTCTGTGAATAGCATTGGCAGAACATTTTTTCCTATTGCTACTTTTTGTCATCGGTTTGGTATTCCTTTAAATGCAGGTATAGATACATTTGATTTTAAAGATGATGATGTCTATCATGCTTTGGGAACACTTGTGAATTTTGTTTATTTTGCAGATTTAAAAAAAAGATGGGAATCTGCAACCAATAAACCAACAGCAATTGCTTTAGCCGGCTTGGCTGGAGTATTAACGGATAAAAGGTATGAATATGATTCTACATTTGATGGATTAGTAATGGTATCAGATTTTCAAAATATAAAAGTAGATAAAATTCATTTTTTTATGGAGGAACGTCCAAAGTGTCCAGATGGATGGCCAGAAGAATGGTTTTGGGATAAAGATTATACTAATAGATGCACTTTTTGTAGAGAAAAATGTGTTTTTCCTAAAATGTCTTTTGTAAATACATTGGGAAAAGCAGCCGATCAGATATTAGATGCTCTTATAAATGATGGGATAAATTCAATACTTAATGGTACTAAATATGAATTTAAAGAAATTGAAATAATTAAAGCAATTAATGCTGGATTAAATAAAACGGAATATACAGGACCTGAACAAACTGTATATAAAATCTATAGCAGTAAGTATAATCATCTTCATATTCAAACTAATTCTGAAGTGCTAACTTTCTTATCAGGCTTGTTATATTAGGAAAAATTTTATGAATATGAAGAAAAATAATGAAGAAATAATTTTGGATAATTTTTTAAATAGTTTATATTCAATAAAAGATATATACAAGTTACTATATGAAATTGAGAAGGTTTTGAAATTAAGTGTGGATTATGAAGTCGTTAAAATGATTTGCTTTGGCTTATATTGTCCTACATCAGTGGAAGACAAGATTATCTATAAATGGCTTCATTTATTTCAACTTTGTTATTCAAATAGAGCTTATTCAATAGAATCAAATAAAAGGATCTTTGAATTTAAAAAGTATGATTCTCCTTGCTTTATTGAACAAATACTTTCGGACTATTTTAAAGAAAAAAATATATTCAATAAGGGAGTCTTACTAATTTATTTATCCTTATATATCTCTAAATACTATGGAATATCTTTTAGGTTTTTCAATTATTTATTTAATTCTGTAGATATGGATGAAAAGAAATTATCCACTTATTTAAAAGGTGTCTTAGAGAATATTAAATTTTCTTCTTTAACTCGACTAAAATGTGAGAATGTTGTTGAATATTTGAAGAATCATAATGATTTTTTTAAAAATGAAAATATAAATACTTTATATTTGTTTGGCTCTTTAGTGAAAAACACTAATACATTAAAAAGTGATATTGATTTGTTGGTACATTTTGAAGAAAATCTATCACAATTTGAAAAGGAGATACATTACAAAAATATATCAGAATTAATTAGAAATGATTTTCATTGCTCATGTGATATTGTAGAAGAAGAACCTGAATTTTTTGATGAAACACCAGATGCTTTAAAGACAGCTATAAAAATTTTTTAATATATTAGAACGACATTTGTAAAATGCCGTTCTTTTTTGCATAAAAAAAGATGCCAACGATTATGTTAGCATCATGAAGAAGAATCATGAGAATCAGGAGAATCAAAATCAATTTTATCTATTTGTATTCCCATAGATTTATTTAAACCTCTTTGTTCTTCACCTAATAAAGAGATTAAAAATTTTATAATCATAATAATTTTTTCAAGCATACCTTTACTAGTTGTAAGTATAAATGTTGCAATCATAGAGATTAAACTGATTTTTAAGCTATTATCAATATCTGCTGTTCGGATTAGCACAAATAAAAATATTATGGAAATCGTATATAAAAAAAATAGCAGCAGGGTTTGAATAACTATATTCCGCATAAAGAATTTATTTAATGCAACGATTTTATTATTTTGAAATTCACGATCTGCCTTCTTCAATTTAGAAAGTTTATTCTTCATATTTCACCTCCACTTTTTAAACCTGCGAAAAAAAATTAATCTACAACTAAAAACTACTAATAAAAGTTGTTTTTTTCTTTTAGATTGCAGATTAAGAAATTGAGGAGGTGTTGTATATGGAATTTGTGTCTATTCCTGTGATTGTTGTTTTATGCTACTTTATAGGTGAGCTAAGCAAGATTATTCTTGGAAAGAATGAAAATAGATATAAAATCATTCCTATAATTGTTGGAGTGTCTGGTGGAATTCTAGGCTTAACTGCCTATTTTGTGTGTCCAGAAATAATGATAAATATATCTAACCCATTTCTAGCAATCATAGTAGGAATCATCAGTGGACTTGCTTCAACTGGCAGCAATCAGGTCATCAAACATCTTTTTTCTAAAAAAATAAAAATTTGGTTGTAGAAAAAGAAGATTCTGCAGATTAGATAGGTGAAAGGAAGGAACGTGGACGCCGCTTTTCCCAGACACGAAAGTGAAAAAGATCGCACAGCTTACAGGTGGAGCAAAATGAAATTGAGAGGCTGAAAGAAGTAAGAGTAAAAAGGAATAATGAAAGTAAACATAGTATAAGTATAAGTAAAAAGAAACAATGAAACAAAAAGAATGAAGTAAAAGTAAAAGGGACAGAAGAACAGAAATGGGCATAAGTAAGAAAGTACAATGAAATGAACCAAGTAAAAATCAATAGAATAAAGAGTAGCGAAATTGGAAAAAGGACAGCTGAAAGAAAGAAGAAGGACTTATCGAAAGATTTGTCCTTTTTTTTTGGGTGCTCTAAATTTTGAAGTATGTGATGAAAAAATTAGCTTTAAGAAATAGAGTATGTGGCTATACACAAAAGAGTATGGTATAAGGAAAACGGCCTAAGAAAATGAACTGACCCTTGTCAAGTAGACGCGGAATAAAAAAATAATTAAAAGTAAATAA
>CANOWY010000049.1 GCA_947571135.1 uncultured Mycoplasmatota bacterium | reverse complement strand
CCACCAGTATCATCTCTTCTGTTTGTAACTGTAATATCTTTTCCTATTACATTTTTAAGTTCTATATTATCTGCTATTTTAGTAAGTGCTCCTACATCTGTTTCATTTTTATTGATGTTACTTCCTTCTATTTTCAAGTTTTCAATATAGGTATGTCGAGCCGTATGGAAAATTGGTACTTTGTTTCCTCTTAAGGTATGGTTATTTCCTTCAATTCTTCCCATAAATACACCATCAATAATGGTAGTTGTACTTTCTAAAGTAGATAAGTCAATATCTTGCTCAATTACAAATGTTGCTTCTCTATGTTCTTTTAATAGGCTTTCAAATTCTTCTGCATTGGTTATACTATATCTTTCGCCTGTTATTCCTACATCATTTGGGTCATCATTTTTTAGTTTTGGTAATCCACCACTTGCCACTCTGCTAAAGTCCCAAATGTTGTTATCCCAAGTTAAGGTATTGGTATAGAAGCTTTCTTTCTTAACTTCTGTTCCATCTATTTGCGTAATTTTTCCTGTAAAGTCAATACCTGCTCTTGTTGTTGTTGATTTTCCTACATTTGATTTATTTTCATAGTTCCCACTAAAGTTCTTAAATTTATCAGTAGCTGTTCTACCATCAAATTTATATCCTACTGTTTGATTTACTAGAGTAATATTATTTTTTATGATAGAGTTACTTGTTGTTTGCCCTACAAAGCTTGCTATACCAGCATTTCCACTAGCTTTTGTATGACTAAAACAGTTGATAATATAAGAGGTATTAACATAGCCAACTAATCCACCAATATCTTGGTTTCCTTGTACTTCTCCTATTGTATAACAATTTCTAATGATTGCTTTACTATAAATTTCTCCTATTAGTCCTCCTGCTGCATTTCCTGTTGAACGTGCTTTTCCATTTACAGTACTTTCTTCTACTTGGCTTTGACCAGCATATCCAGCAATTCCTCCAACTCTTGTTGTTCCTACTATATTACTTCCTGTTACATGTACATTTTTTACAAAACTATATGCCATACTACCAACTAATCCACCAACTTGTTTATTGGTAGCAGATATGGTAATGTTTTTACCTTGTACATTTTCCATTTGGCTATATTCTAGTGTTTTAGCAAGTGCTCCTACATTCATTAAACTACTGGTTATATTACTATTTTCTACTTGTAGGTTAGAAATATAAGCAAATTTAATGTTATTAAAGATTGGAATTGTATTTCCTGTTAATTTGTGTCCTTGCCCATCTAGTTTACCCATAAAGTATCCATCGACAATAGCATTTCCTTCTGTTATGCCAGAGAAATCAATATCATTGTCTAATACATAGTAAGCACGAGGATTTTCGGTTAATTTTTGTTTAAATTCTTCTGCCGTTTTGATATGAACTTTTTGGATATTTCCATCTAATACTTCTGCTCTAAAGTCATCGGTTACACGTTTTAAGTAATGGTAGTTCACTCTTCTAACATTCGTACTACTGCTAACATTTCTATCATTGTTTGAAGCATCTAGTTTTAATGCATCTACATATTTTTCTACTAATTCATCTGAATTTAAGTATGGAATGGTATTCCAACTATTTTCCATTAATTGATAACGTCCAGTTTTAAATTTCTTCCATGTCATATCTGGGTCTTTGGTTACTTTTTTAATGGCATCTAAGTCATTATTACTCTTTCCACTAAAGTAGGTTATATATCCTCCGTCATATCCACCAATTCCTAGCATTTGCCATGATGTGTAAGTAAATCCATAAGAATGGGTTCTTCCTTTTTCATTATATGGTTGATACCAACGTCTTATATACATATGCTCTGAACCATATAATCCTTGTTCTCCCGTTTGTGTAACTGGTTTAGTTACACCTGGTTTAATGGTAATTTGATTATCATAGATGTCTTCCACTGTTTTTAAGTCCATTTCTTCAAATTCTTCTTTGGTAATTGGTTTCCATCCTACGTTAGCATAATTTCCTGGTGCATTTGGATAGTAAATTTGTACTGCCACTTTTGCTTGTTCTTCTGGTGTTAATTGTAAAAATGCTTTTGCTTCTGCATAGTCTAAAAAGTCTATTGCTTCAAACATTCTTTTATAATAACTTTCTATTTTTTCTGTAGAGTTAATTCTTTCGGTTGTTAAGTTTGTAGTAATTACTTGACTACTATCATAATTATAACTTAAGTTAAAGTTTACGGCTCCATCTCCAAATCCTTGGGTTGTATTTCCATCTGTATAATCCTCTGTTCCTGATCCATCATTATTGTTACATCCACCGACTGGTCTAAATCCATTTCTCTTAAAGAATAAGTAGTTACATTGGTTATGACCTGTTTCATGTGACCAAGTACGCCCATAACTTGTTAATGTATTATCAACAACATAGTAAATTCTTTGGGAACCAGAATAAGCTGCTACTGCTCTTATGGTAAACCATTCATTTAATAATTCATTAAAGTTTTTACAGAAAGGATCCGTTGATTTTCCTTTTTTCTGTTCTCCTAACACAGGTAAAACCGTTGTATCAATTGATACGTCACATACTTTATTAAAGATAGATGGTTCGATAAAACCTGCTGCTGTGGTATAAAATACACCAATTTGGTTAGCAAAATTTTTCATTAAATTTTGTAGATTTTGAATTTGTGCTTGATTTCCTGGTTCTCTTATATAAAGTCTTTGAGAACCTACTAAAAATGTCGTTGGTGCTGATATCATATAGCCTGAATCTTCTGGTAAGGTTAACATTGGTAAAATAAATTTTTTCTGTTTCTTTAGTTGTGTCCAAGCACGATAATCAATACTGTCTTCATATCCTTTTGCTGATGTTTCTACTAACATACCATTAAAGTTCTCTGCAAACCAATCATTTGGGTCTTGATTATTGGCAAACATTTTAATGTTATGTTCCACAAAATCACTAACTGTTGTGAAGCCAACACAAGGTCCTAAACTTTCTTCATAGAATAAGTAAGAAACATGAGTACCTAATGAAGTACTTGCTAAACATAAGTTTACTAAATTGTTTGTATTTACACCTGTATTGTATAATTCTCCTTTAAAGAATACAATATCACTTACTTTCATGTTACTAACTTCAAAGCCATAAAAACGTGAATAATAGTTATAAGCAAACATAAATTGTTTTAACTTATTCGTACTTTTCGTTAAATAATCATAAATATAATTGTTTAAAATAGAATTATCTATTGTTAAACTATATCCATTTACATTTCCTAAAAAGTTTAAAACAAATTGTTTTGCACTTTCTTCTGTTTTAATTGTTTCATTAAAGAAGTCTTTATAAATACGGTCTCCTAAGTTGATTGGCGCTACTAATGGTTTTAAGTCTCTGTCATAATCTAACGTTAGAATGTAGTCCACTAATTTTTTTACAATTTCTGCATCTTGTTTAATAACATATTTGTCAAAGTTATATTCAATTCCTAGTTCTTCTAATTTATAAGATACCACATGGTTATTCATGTTTTTAAACTTCACTTGGTATTGCTTTGTGGTGTCATCTGTAAATACTACATTGATATGGTCTATACTTTGATGGTTTTCTTCGGTAAGAGTTAGCACAAATTCATTTTTATCATTATATGGTAAAATGGTTTTGATTTGTTTTTGATTTAATATGTCGTCTTCACTAATTCTTGCCCCGTCTACTACCAAATATTTTGCGTCAAAGAATGGCATTAGTTTGTATAGGTTTGAATAGGCTACTTCTTTTTTAGGGTCATAGTCTTGCATCTTCTTTAATCTTTCCACATCTGGAATGTAGTTTCCTGTCGTTGCCCCTTCTTGTTTGTTATTTGGGTCATAACCTTTTAAAGTTGGTATATTTTCATAGTTTTTATCGTCTAAATTCCAAATTTGGTCACTAAATCCTGCTTGCTCTTTGCAGAATTCTCCACTAAATTCATTTTTAGCAAATTCTTTAATTCGTCCACTTGAATTTTCGGCATTTGCTGTTAAATTCGATTCTGTCATTTCGTAATTGAAGGTATCTGGGTCTAATGTAATAGCACTTCCATGTGTTTTATAAGATTTGCTTCCTTGCGCTAAACTTATATTTTGTACTAGTTTAATTCTTCCTGCACCATTTGCATTTCCAGCAATTCCTCCTACGTTACCTGGTCCTGACGTTCCATTGATATTTACTTTTGCAATACAATGTTTAATGGTATTTTGTTGATACATAGAATCTTGAACACCACCAACAATTCCTCCTACTTCCCAAGAGCCTTGAATTTCTCCTGTTACATAACAGTCTTCTATGGTTGAACCATATCCTATTTCACCAACAATTCCTCCTACTCTTCTAGAACCCGCTCCTCTTTGTGCTACTATGGATAGATTAGTAACACTACATTTTTCAACTCTACTACCACTTAATCTTCCTGCTATTGGTCCAAATGTATAGAATTGGCTATAAGTAGAAATAGTTGAATTTTTGATGTGGACATTGCTAACAACTGTTTTACTGTAAATTTCATTGGCAATAAATCCTTTTTGCCATGAACCTACTTTGCTTGTTATATAAGCATTTTCTATCACAAGGTTTTTAATGGTTGCTCTTTCTATTTCGTTAAATATTGGTTTTTGTAAATTGTAGATGGTATGCCCATTTCCATTAATAGTTCCTTCAAACATGCCATCTCCAAAATAGGTTAAGGAATCTACTTCATATTCAGAAGCATCATAATCTTTGGTTAGGTTAAAGGTTTTTGTTGGATATTGTCTCATTTGATAAAGTAAGTCTTCAAAAGATTCATTTTTTACATAAGAACCTGTATTTCCCATAACACCAAAAGGTACTTCTACTTTTGCTTGTCTTTCGTCTCCTTTGTAGATTATCGTATTTTCTACATCTAATTCTAAAATAACTTTTCTTTGCTCAATTCTACAAGATTTTATATTTGCATGCATATCTGGCATATTTTTCATTTTTACTTTTGCTACATAATTTTCTGGATTTTCAATTATTTCATTACTATCAATGTTTTTTACTTCCATTGGAAATCCATAATATATATGGTATAATCTTACATCTTGTATATCTTTTAGTTGGATTTTTCGTTCTGTAAAATCAATTTCTTCTTGTAATAATATTTGTTCTTGGTATTCATTTTCTCCAGCTCCTAAAGCATTTGTATCTAGGTCATAATTAGCCTTTACTTTAATGTTATAGTATTCACTATCTATTTTATCAAATGTAATTTGATTATTGCCTACTACTAAATTTTGTGTTTTGATTTCATTTTTATGGTCATCTAAAATTACAATGGTTCCATTTGAGATAGTTGTTTCTATATCATTTAGGTTAAAGCTTGCCACCACCTTATTTTTGTCAGTCTCGTCTTCTTTGTATCCAAAACTGGTAATGGTTGGTTTTTCTTTTAATACTTCGATTTTTATTTTTTGTTCTGGTTCTACGTCTAAAAATCTCTTATTGTTTAATATAATGGTTTCTAATTTGTATTCTTTTACACCATTCTCTTCTAATCCTGCTAATTTAGTTGTGTAAATATTAGTTCCTTCTGTGCGTGTTAAACTATATTCGCTTCCATTTATGACTGCTTTTTCTGGTAAGAAACTGGTTGCATTGGTGCAATTAAAGCTTAGGGTAATTTCTTCGTTTTTCTCAAAATATTTTGTGTCTTTTTCTTTGTTTGCTGTTTTTATGTCACTTACTTGTAAGTTATAGTCACCAACTAGCATAATTTTTGCTTCTCGAATGACTTGATTTTCTTCTATATTTTCGTCACCTTCTGGATAACGATTATAGTTTGCAATAAATCTTGC
>CANOWY010000048.1 GCA_947571135.1 uncultured Mycoplasmatota bacterium | reverse complement strand
AATAAAAAACATTGGTGGCAATTTTGGAATAAAACAAATAAAGAAAGTTAGGAGGTTTTTTATGAAAGCTAAAATTTTTATAGTAATTTTTATTATTTTTATTATAGGAACGATTATTATTTTTCTTTATAAAGCTAACCATAAACAAAATGTTTTATTAGATCAAGAAGAAGATTCATCAAGTTTAAATTTGGAGAATGAAAAATATGCTAATATTGAAGAAGGACATATAAATCTTAACAAAATAAGCATAGATATAGATTATACAAGTGTAAGTAATAAAGGTGTTACTATTATTGTAACTGATAATAACGATGAAAACCTTCCTTGGACCGAGGGATTTAGGATCCAAAAAAAAGAAAATGAAGCGTGGATTGATTTAGAACCGATTAATGATTTAATTACACCAGCTATTTCTCATTGGAAAGATGAAAACAATCAATACAAACAAAGTATAGATTGGAGTTATTGCTATGGAGAATTAAATGTTGGAGAATATAGGATTGTTAAACCAATTTTTAACCCTCAAAATAATAGTTATATAGACTTTTATTCAGATGCATTTAAAATTAATAAATAAAAAGTAATTCTATCAATTTATATAAAAGAAGAATTTAAAAATGTAAAAATCTTTAAAATTTTATTGATTGTTTTAAAGATTAGTGATATACCTATTATAGAATTAAAAAAGGAGGGGGATGTATGGTTAAAAAATTAACAAAATTAATTTTTTTATTATTTCTATTTTTTTCATTTTTAAGTTTTTCTAATTTAAAAGTAAATGCAAACACAGAAAATATTCAACCTTATCAAGTTACAGATGAAATGGTTGAAAATTTGGAAAAAATGCAGAAATCAGTAGGCAGAGATGAAAAAATAATGAAATATGATGCTAGGACAAAAAAAACGACGGAAGTTGATATGCAAGAATTAAGGCAAATTAATACATTAAAAAGTAAAAGCTCTAACGTTACTGAAGGTTACACTTTAAATAAAGTTAATTCTAAACTAAATACTTTACAACCAAAGGCAGTGTTTAATAGGGTTTATGATGTCACGGCAGATCCAAACTTTCATACCGGACTAATAAGTATTAGTGGAAAAAATGCAGGTACAGGTTTTTTGGTTGGAAGAAATCTAGTTTTGACTGCAGCTCACTGTGTAATGGACGATAATAATGAATTTTATGACTGGAGATTTTATCCAGCTTATGCTGGAGGACCGTATGAAGGATATTCAGATGGTTGGGCTCAAGTATATTATTCAAATAACTGGACATCTTCACATAGTGCAGATTATGACTGGTGTCTTTGTGTTCTTTATCAAGATTTAGGTTCAAGATTTGGTTGGTATGCTTGTCAGACTTATGCTAATAATTCTGATTTCGACGGTAGGAGTGTAGGAGATATAGGATATCCAGGAAGTTTTGAAGGTGGTCATTACCAATATTATACTTTTGGATCAGTATCAAATACTCATGATAGATGGTTTGATTCAACTGCCCAAGTTGTAGGAGGTTTTAGTGGAGGACCTATTTATCAGACTTCAAATAAATATGTAATAGGTATAAATAAACGGCTATTATACTAGTAGACCAAATATAACTTTTGGTGTTAGAATAACACAAAATATAGTCGATTTAATTAATAGTTTAAGTTAGTGAGAGGTTTTTTAATTTATATAGTAACAATTAATAATAATATAAAGAGGGAATGAATCCCTCTTTATATTATTATTAATTGTTACTATTATACTATATTTCTAAATCATAATCATCTCTTGATTTTTCATTAATTAAAGCTTTTTGTTCACTACTTTCAATTTTTTCTAGTCCTATGTCCATGTATTCCATTGTTTTTAATTCTCTTTGTACTAATTCAGGATTAT
Source organism: uncultured Mycoplasmatota bacterium (assembly GCA_947571135.1). Classification (GTDB taxonomy): domain Bacteria; phylum Bacillota_I; class Bacilli_A; order RF39; family UBA660; genus MGBC108787. Next base: position 3,984 of record CANOWY010000048.1, on the reverse strand, counting down.
CAACATATCTATCATAGTTTTTTCTAAATTGTTTTACATTTTTTAAAATTCTTTCTGGAGGGACTTGGTGAGAAAGTTGATACATTACAAAACTAATAGTTGCAACAATTTTAAAATTAAATATTTTATCGGCTATTTTGTTCCAAAAAGAAGGTTTATTTTTTTCTTGTTCAATAGTTGTATTTTGCATTTCTAATATTCTTGTGTTATATCTTTGTTTTTCCTTTTCATATTCTTCTTCTAATTGTTTTCTTTGTTTTTTATGTTGTATTTCAAGGTCTGCGATACTTTCCTTAATATAATCTTTTTTGCCTTGCAAATCTTCTATTTCAGCTTCTAATTCTTCTATTTTTTCACTTTCATACATTGCCTTGTTTTTACATATTTTTATAAATTCAGGATCTCTTTTTAATTCTTCTTTTACAGTTTCAATTTCTTCTTCAACTATTGATTTTTTTTGTTCTTCAGGTATATTTTCTATTACTGCTTTTTTTATTTCTTCAGATGGGTTTTTTATCAATTCTGTTATAGCTTTTTGTTTTATTTTTTCTTCATTTTTTAATTGTTCTACTGTTTTGTTTCCTTCTTTTGTTGCACCATTTAGGATATTTACTTTTGTTTGTAATTTTTCTTCTAAATATTCTTGCATTTCTGGGTGTATTTTTTGTAATTCAACTTTGTTTATACAAACCTTCGCATTTACTTTGTATGTCTGTTTTTTCTCATCATATATTACAGGGACAAAGCAAAAGTGCATATGGGGACTTGTTTCGTCTAAGTGAACATAGGAAGAAACCACATTTTCTTTTCCATATTTTTTTTCAAAAAAGTTATAGACTTCTTTAAAAAATAGTTCTTGACTTCCAGTATAATCTGCAGGAATAGTAACAACCCAAGAAACTAACCAATTTACATTATTTCTTTTTAAGATTTTTAAACTTTCACATCTGTTTTTCATAAATTCAAAATCAGTCATATTCTCGTGTTTTGGTGCTAAATTATAATTTAAAAAAGTTCTGTTGTGATGTATTTCTTGATTTTTGTAAGTTCTATTTGGATCACTCCTATTACAATGTACTAAAATATTTCCAGACTGATTTCTTGTAAATTTTTCGCAATTCATATTATCACCTCCAGCGACATACTTATTATACCATAATATTTTTGGTGTAGCAAGTTATACCAAAATATTTTTCTAACGAAAAAATTATTGGTAAACTTGCAAGGGTGATCCCCTTGACCCCCTCCTGCAGAAATAAAAAAACATACCAAAACGGCATGTATATTTTTTTATTCTGCAGAACAATACCTATACTAAAGCATAGGTATTGCAGGGGCTATTCTCGCCCCTACGAAAATACTTTGTATTTTCTACCCCAGAGCTACCGCACTACATTGCTAATATAAAATTAGCAATTCCGTTTGGTCTTGCTTAATCTATTTTAGTAATATGCCTTATATAGAAAAATGCAATTACTTCTGCAATTATAAGAATTGATTGCATTATTAGTATTTGTTTTTCTGCAGGTAATTCATTAAATTTAATTGCTATTTGTAATGCTATATCTGAATACATTATTTATCACCTCGACATATATTTTAGCACTTATGACCTTAAAATACAATGTCAAAATTTAACGGTGTGAATATAAGGCTAAAAACGGTTATATTATTTAAGGGTGATAAAAATGAAATTTGAGAAATTTAAACCAGAAAATTATAAAAATGTAGATATAAAATTTACTTTAAGATTACCAGAAGAATTACATCAAGATATAGCAAGTTATTCAAATAAACACAATATTTCAATGAATACCCTAATACTAAATTGTATTGAATATGCAATGGCTAATAGAGAAGAAGAAGATAAGTAGGCAGTAATATATGGACAAAATGTCCATCTTAATATATACTAGCACCAACCCTACTTTGTAGGGTAATCCCTTGAAGAAAGGGGGTGTCAGAGTACATGAATCGGTTATTTATTGGTATGGATTTTACTTCAGAAAATTGAAAAATTGGAAGAAGAATTAAAGAAATACCAAGACACCAACAGCAAAAACTGATTTATCAGTTCAGAGCAGTTTCATCACCTGCTCTGTTTTTTTACAAAAAAAATAGATATGTGTCATCACTCACATATCTGGTGTCAGCATGAATCGGTTACGTTTCATTGCTAAAATTATTATAACACCAAATTTATTATATGTCAAATTTTATTTTTTTATTCTTTTTTTGTTCTGCAGATATATAAAATACAATTTTATTCATTTGAGAATCAATTTTAAGGCATTTTTTTATTTAAGGTATATAACTTTATTTCTTTCTCTAATAAAACGGGGGTGAGGGAGGTACGAGCGAAGGAGGGGTGTCCCCCTAGTGGACTTGCTTATAAGCTAGACCATATAAGCGATAGCAGTACATTTTAATATAAATCTCGTTACAATGCGGTAGAGTATTTATTGCTGCAGAAAAATATATTCGTCCTAGTGAAAGGAAAGAAAAATTTTTTCACCTAAAATGTAGTTTTTTGTAGGGAAATAAAATATCTGTGGAAAACGAAAAGAAAAATGTCAGCAAAAATCGTTGACATTTCATTTTATTTAATATATTATAATTTCAATTGAATAAGAGATAAAAAAATAAACCTTTCGACCGCTACTCGAAAGGCAAATATTCTGAAGGTATTCTTCAAAACAACTACCTTCGATATATATAGTTTAACGAAATTTTGTAGAAATGTCAATACAAAACTTAAAAAAACTTAAAAGAATTTAAACGAATTGAAATAAACTATAAAGTATTTAAGAGAATTTTGCTTAGAGAGTGCATTGAATTGTACTCTCTATTTTTTATTCAATTACAATTAAATATGACTTAAATTTAAGTTAAGTGGGTGGAGAAAATGCAAAGTAACTGACACCTAAAAAATAAGGTTATGGGGTGTGGACGAGCCCATGCAGAGAGTCGCCTCGTATTGCTTATATGTTAGTAATATAAGCTGTGCGTCAGCAGGAACTCATACAAATCGAAAACCTGCAATATATAAAGAATTTGGGGTGGAAAGTTAAAGAGGATTTACAACTTATGACATGGATTAACTTGTGTTGTCTAAATTAGACTATGTTGTATCAAACTGGAATGTTTGAACTTTACTAACATTGAACGACCGATCGACCGACGGTATTGTTTAAAGCAAAGTAATTTTTGTTTTATGGGATTACTTTGCCTTTTTCACTCCCTTACTCTCTCTGGTATTGTTATTAAATTAGTTTAAAATACAGTTTAATTGAAAAATGTATAAAATTTAGTTATTATTGCTAAAAATTTATATTTTGTGCAAAGTTTAAAAAGGTTTAAAATGTAGTTGTTTGTAAGAAAAAGTTTTAATTTGACAATAAAAAAAACTTGTAGTAAACTAAATTAAACTAAAAAAATATTAAAGTTTATTAAAGTTGTTTTATACTTTTTTAAACTATTGAAAGGGGTAGTTTAAAGTGTTTTTAATAAAGCAAGTATCAAGTGATTTAGGAATTACACCACAGGCTATTTACAAACAAAAAGATGACCTTATGGGAAAGGGATATATGTTTAAAAATGAAGCAAATGACTGGGAAATAACTGCAGATGGATATAATTATTTAAAAGAAAAACAAATAAACAGATTTAAACGAAAAACAACAAGTTTAAAGGAAGATGAAACAAAAAGCATTGATAATACAAAGGAAACTGCTTTTTTAGGTTTAAATGAAACTTTAAAAAACTTTTATGAAACTCGAATTGAAGAAATAAAGCAAAGCTATGAAAATCAATTAAATGAGCAGAAAAAACAAGTTGAATATTTTAAAAATTTATATGAAGAAGAAAAAAGTGAAAGAATTAAAACGAATGCACAATATCAAACTTATCTTTTAGGAACTGCAGAAGATAATAAAAAACATTGGTGGCAATTTTGGAATAAAACAAATAAAGAAAGTTAGGAGG
>CANOWY010000047.1 GCA_947571135.1 uncultured Mycoplasmatota bacterium | reverse complement strand
TTATATCTAAGCAATTTTATTTTATCAATTTTTTAGTTTCGGGACAAGCCTAATAAATATCGTCATAGAATTGGTGAAAGATTAAAACTAATAGGAGAACAATTTTTTCCAAGCCTTAAAAACCATAGTACTAAGCATGCTTTAAATGTTGCGTTATTTTCACTTATTATCACGAATTATGCATCTATTTCGGAAGAAGATATAAATTTACTAATTGATGCAGCGTTACTTCATGACATAGGAAGAGTAAACGACTTTGATGATGTAGAACATGGTAAAAATAGTGCTCAAATTGCTTATACTCTTAAGAAAAATGATAGTTATTATACAAATGAAAATTTAAAACTATTACTTGCACTCATAGAAGGACATACTCATGAAACGTATGATAATCAAATAATAGAAAAATATAAAATAGAAGATAGTTTAAGATACAAAAATTTATTACAAATTATAAAAGATGCGGATATTATTGATAGAGTACGATTATCTATAACCCCTTTAATCGAAATAAAAAGACTAAATTTTGACGTATCAAAAAAATTATTTTTGTATGCTAAAAAAGAAAATGAAAAAAAGGAAATAAAAGTAAATCCACAATTGAAAACAGATTTGATAGCGAGAATAAATGAATTTATGTCTTTATATCGAAATGAATTTACCAAAGAAGAATTTTTAGAAATGAAGAAGAACCTAATACTTTTATCTAGGACAGATGTTTATAGTAAACAAGCACTTAAAGAATATGAAAATATTTTCTTAAAATACTATGCTAAAATTTGGAAAAAAAGTTTAAGTGATTTCTCAACTTATAAAGGCACAGAAGATTTCAAATTTTTAATTACTTGTCCAACAGTAAAAGCAAAAAATTTTCAAATGAAACCAATTCTTTCTTGTTCATTAATAACCAACCAACATTTAGGTACTTTTAATAAAATTCCAATAGGTATAGTAGTAGAAATAGAAGAAGATAGTATTTTGGGAATAAGTAGTAAAGATATGCACTCCCTTGCGGTTAAACCAAACGAAATAGTCAACTCTTATTTTTATCTAAATAGTACTGCGAAGAACAAAATTTATACTAAAACAGATGTAATGAGTTTAAAAACACCTAAAGAAATTGAAATAGAATCTATTCAAGAAAATATAAAACAAAATGGAAATATTCTAATTTTAGGGAAACATCCTGTTTATAGTGATATTGTATTAAACGGAGAAAAAGTAAAACTAAAAGGAATTGTAGTCTTAGAACCTTGTGAGCAAGTATGGCTAGAAGAAGCACAAAAGTTAGCATCTAAATTTAATTTGCCAATCCAAAAAATTAATTATCAGCATTATTACTCTAAAATTGGAATAAATAGTGCTAAAACCAATCTGGGGGGAGGGTATAGCATTTATGATTTATGTCTTTTGGAAGCAATTCTTAAAGGAACAAGTAATATAAATGAATCGGAGGATTTTTTAGTTCAGCAAGTAGGAAAAAATTTTTATATTCGTTCTTATGAGGAAAATGATTATTGTATATATAGTCCTAATGAACAAAAGATTGATGTTATCATTAAAAATGATGATAGTTTGATTACGATTACTTTTGATGGAAATCGTATATCTTATTATTTTGACCAAAAAGAAATTAACAAAGAATCGATGAATGCTATATTATTAGAAGCAAAATTTGAAGCAAAAGAAGCCACTAAATCTTCTAAATCTAAATTTTAATAAAAAGAAGTGTTGTAGTATGCAAAAAATAACAGAAGAACTCATAACTTGGTACCAAGATAACAAAAGAGACTTACCTTGGCGTCATACAAAAAATCCCTATTATATATGGATTAGTGAGATTATGCTTCAACAAACGAGAGTAGAAGCCGTAAAAGAATACTATGCTCGTTTTATAAAAAAACTCCCGACATTAAAAGATTTAGCAGATATAAGCGAAGATGAACTTCTAAAACTTTGGGAAGGTCTTGGTTATTATAGTCGTGTTCGTAATATGCAAAAAACGGCTAAAAAATTAATAGAAAGTGGTAAAGATAATTTACCAAATACCAAAGACGAATTACTAAGCCTTCCTGGAATTGGTGAGTATACGGCAGGGGCTATTCTTTCGATTTCCTATAACATCCCAACACTTGCAATTGACGGAAATGTATATCGTGTAATTGGTAGAGTCTATGAAATAGAAGAATCTATTTCTAAACCAGCAACTTATAAAGTGTATTCTAAAATTTTAGAGAAATTATTACCAAAAGAAAACGCTAGCGACTTTACACAAAGTTTTATGGACTTAGGAAGTCTTATATGTACCCCTAAAAATCCGAAATGTATCATTTGCCCTTTAAATAAAAAATGTGGGGTCTATAAAAAGAACACCCAAGAACTTTATCCTGTAAAGGATAAGAAAAAAGAACAAAAAATAGAAGAACGAGTAGTCTACATTTACTCTTATAAAAACAAATATGCCATTCAAAAACGAAAAGAAAAAGGGTTACTTGCTTCTCTATATGAATTTCCAAATACTTTAGAAAGTACTTCTTTAATTGATATTGAAAATGATTTATTAGAAAAAAAGGTACCTTACCAATCTGTTTTAGAAATTGGAGAAGCAAAACACGTATTCTCTCATAAAATTTGGTACATGAAAGGATATTTAATTGAACTCAAAAATCCTTTTGGAGATTTTTTATGGGTAACAAAAGAAGAGTTACAAAATAAGTATTCTATTCCAAGTGCTTTTTCTTACTTTTATGACTACATTATGAATAGATAAACAAAAAGAAGACAAGAATAAAAAGTTTTGTCTTCTTTTGTCGAATTGCTTGAAATTAAGATTTACTTCTATATAATACAAACTCGTGTTACTAATTTGGGCATCTTTCTTATGGACTTTAGTCCTTTTGATGGGGGTTTTGGTTTTCCAATTCATGATTCGAAAGGGAAAAAGGAAGTAAGGTAGAAATGCAGAGATATATTTTCTTAAAGTAATGATAATATTGTTAATCGTAATTATATTGCTTTTAGTAATAAAAATGACGCATATTTAGCGCCATCAAAAACTTAGGTGTTATCCAATATTAGTAACACCTTATATTAAGTATAATATGATTTTATATAGATTTCAAATCTTTTTGTGAATAGGTAAACACCTATTTTTTTTCTTAGCATATAGTAAAAGTAGGAGTTGATTGTGTGAAAAGAGGAATTGATGTCTCTGCCTACCAAGGAAGAATTGATTGGTCTAAAGTAAAGCCTTTTATTGAATTTGCAATTATTAGATGTGGATATGGAAACGATTTGCGTCGCCAAGATGATGTATATTTCGAAAGAAATGCAGAGATGTGTAAAAGTTTAAATATTCCATTTGGGGTATATCTTTATAGTTACGCCACCACTTTAGATGAAGCAAGAAGCGAAGTAGACCATACTCTTCGTTTAATTAAAGATAAAAAACTAGAATATCCGGTATTTTTAGATGTTGAATCTAAAAGACAAATGGCTCTACCTAAAGAGGATTTAATTGAAATTGTAAAATATTATTGTGAAGAGATGCAACGTGAAGGATACTATGTAGGAATATATTCAAGTCTAGATCGATTTAAAAGCAATTTAGATTCAAGAGAATTAGACGCTTTTGATAAATGGGTAGCAGAATGGAATGAACGATTTACCTATACAGGAAGAGCCGGAATGTGGCAACATACTTCCTATGAAGAAATAGCAGGAATTCGTGGAAGAGTAGATGGAGACATTGCTTTTTATGATTATCCACAAATTATTAGGGAGGCTCACCTAAACCATCTAGAAGAAGAGACGTACAAATACCGTGCTGGAGAAAAAGTGTTTGTAACAGGAGAAATTTATGAAGATAGTGAGGCAAAAATACCAATAAAAAGTGTTTGTGATACGGCATTTACAATTGAAAGTGTCATAGATGGAGCCATAGCACCTTACAAAATAAGTGAGGGATATGTAAGAGAGTCTTCGGTTTATAAAAAAGAAAACTAAAATTTTAAACGCACCTTATTTGAAGGTGTTTTTAATTTCGAAATATGATAAAATGAAAAAAAGGAGGGTTTTATGGAAACCTTAGAACAAATAAAACAAGAATTAGAAGAATTGGAAATACTGATAAATGAGGCTAGTCCATTAGAACTCAAAAAATTACAAAAGAAATTAGAAAAGAAAATACATAGTTTAATGGGAATAAACAATTATTATAGAAAACAGAAAAACATAAATTTATCTTTAATAAGAGAAGCGTTAAAGAAAGCCAAAAACATCGAATTACAAATTAAAAAAACAAGTCAATCGTTTAAATCTGAAAAAGTAGAAGAGCCAAAGCCAAGAAAAAAACAATTGCGTGAAGAAGAACAAAGAATAAACGAAATCATAAAAATGGATATAGATAAAACAGAAAAAATAAAAATAATAGAACGACAAATAAAGAAGTTAGAAAATCATATCGCCTATTTAAAAAGAGAAAAAAAACGAAATAATTTAGAGCGAAAAGAATATAGTACTTTTCTAACCCATAAGAAAAGAAAAACTAAAAAAGAACGAAAACAAGGAAAAGAAGAAAATAAAAAAAAGCCTAAGAAAAACACCAACACACTTATACATACTCTTGATTTACAAATACAAGACTTAAATAAAGAAATAAGTTATCAACAACATATTCTTTCTACTTACCAAAATTTACTTTTTAGATTACAGATTAAAGAACAAAAAGCAAACTATTCCTCTCAACAAAAAGATTTTGTAAAAGAAGAAAAAGAAAACAAAGCCTATTACTTAATCATTACAAGTTTGTTAGAAGACGATAAAAATTATCTCTTTTTAAAAAAAGTAGTAGAAGATAATGCAAATTTTATAAATGCGAGATACGATTCTCATCATATACTTTTTGCTATTTTAGATTTGTATGTTGAAAACTTAAAATTAGAATTATTGAATCAAAAAGTCGTACATAAAAATCCAAATTACTTCTATTCTTTACTAAAAATATGGCGAACTCCTCTATTAGATTTAACCTTAGAAGAAGAAAACTATTTTCAAAGCAGGATAAAAGAACTAGAAGAATATGTAGAAAATAAACCAAATGAAGATATAATAAAACAAAAACTAAGTGTCTTAAAACAACTAGGAAACTCTAAAATCATAGTTCCTAGAAAAATAAACGCCAAAATCGAACAAGAATTTTTAGATTCCGTTGCCAAAATAAGCAAATCTCGCGTAAATTTAACGAGGGATTATTTAGAAGAAATAAACATGCAAGTATTTTGTCTGCAATATTTAAATTCCCTTAAATTTGAAAAAGAAATAGGGAAAGAAGAAATTGCTAAAAAATTGAACTTGCCAATGTATGACATAAAAAACAGTGAAATCATTTTAGATACAGTAGCACTAGAAGGAACAAAATATGCGATTAGTTTTGGCTTTAGCAAAAATTACGAAACCCTAATACGAATGCACATATTAGATACGGAACTTTTATACGAAGAAAGTCCAAGTTTATCTAGTATAAAAGAAAGTGGAGCCAATACTCCTAAAAAAGTAAAAAAAGTCTTAAAATTCAAAAAAGCAAACTCCTATCCTGTAATTACTTATCAATTTAAAATAGAACAAGGAAAAGTAGGAAATTTTTCTTTATATGAAAGTATAATAAAAATTGATCGAGTAATTACAAACGATGAAATAAGAAATTATCGAAATGATGAATATTTAAAAAATTTAGTAGGCAATATTTTAATTTTAAGAAATCACTATCAAGTAGAATCTGATTTAATAAATCTCTTTAGTGTAGAAGAGATGATAGATTTTGTCATAAATAGACTTGTCCCGAAACTATCTACTCGCAATTTCAAAATTATAAATACCACA
>CANOWY010000046.1 GCA_947571135.1 uncultured Mycoplasmatota bacterium | reverse complement strand
AAGTGGCTCAACTTGGTAGAGCACTTGGTTTGGGACCAAGGGGTTGCAGGTTCAAATCCTGTCTTCCCGACCATTTTAAGTATAATAATTCCTTATCTAAGGGATTTTTTTATTTGTTGATGAAGGAGAGATGTTGTGTTGTTTGATGAAGATTTTTTTGATTTTGAATCAATAATAGAGGCTATTCATAGAGGAGCCTTTAATGAGATAGTGCGTAGGTGGGATATTGGAACAGACAGGTCTATTATTGGCTATATGTTTAAGGAAAAGGCTGATATAAAAAAAACAGCAGAAGATTTAGGTTTTGATGAAGAATTTATAAAAAATAGAATCAAACGAATAGTTTCTAAATATGATGTATTGTGTGATTTTTCCAATCATGAATCTTTTTCTAGAAGAGGAAGATAATTTGGTTAATATTATCCAAAGAGTTTTATTTTGTATGGTAAATATCTAAGAATACCATACTTTTTTTGATATTTTCTTTTGCTTATAGTATACTAATAACAGAATAGGGTTGATGTAAATGAGAGATAAGTCTTTGTCTAAAGAGATGTTAAAAAAAATAGATGGATATTTTAGGGCTGCTAATTATTTAAGTGTTGCACAATTGTATTTGAAAGATAATCCACTTTTAGAAAGAGAATTATCTTTTGAAGATATAAAATCTAAATTAGTAGGGCATTGGGGCACTGTTCCAGGGCAAAATTTTGCTTATGTCCATTTGAATCGTGTTATTAAGAAATATAATCTTAATATGATTTATATTTGTGGACCAGGGCATGGTGGACAAGCCGTAGTTTCTAATACGTATTTAGAAGGGAGTTATACAGAATTTTATCCTGAAATTACAGAAGATATAAATGGTTTGAAAAAGTTATGTAAACAGTTTAGTTTTCCAAAGGGAATCGGTTCTCATGCAACTCCAGAAACTCCTGGATCTATAAATGAAGGGGGAGAACTTGGTTATAGTTTACTTCATGCTTTTGGGGCGGTTTTTGATAACCCAAGTTTAATTGCAGCATGTGTGATTGGAGATGGAGAAGCGGAGACTGGACCACTGGCTACAAGTTGGCATTCTAATAAGTTTTTAAATCCAATTACAGATGGGGCAGTTTTACCAATACTACATTTAAATGGCTATAAAATTTCTAATCCAACACTTTTGTCTCGTATTAGTGATATTGAATTAGATGCTTTCTTACGCGGATGTGGATGGGAACCCTTTTATGTAAGTGGAGAGGATTCTTTAAAAATGCATGAGGATATGGCAACTGTTTTAGATGTAGTGATTGAAAAAATCAAAGAAATTCAAAATCAGGCTCGTAAAACAAATAGTTCTGAACGTGCTATATGGCCAATGATTGTATTGCGTACTCCAAAAGGGTGGACAGGTCCAAAAGAAATTGATGGAAAAAGGATCGAAGGCAGTTTTAGAGCACATCAGATTCCTATTGAAGTAACAAAAGAGCATCCTGAGAGTTTGAAACGATTAGAAGATTGGCTTAGAAGTTATCATCCAGAGGAGTTGTTTAATAAAGAGGGTAGTTTAAAAAAAGTTTATAAAGAGTTAGCGCCAGTTAGTTATCAAAGAATGGGGTCAAATCCTCATGCAAATGGAGGTTTACTTTCTGTACCTTTAACATATCCTGATTTTCGAGAATTTGGTGTTGATGTAAAAAGACCTGGTGTTTTACTTGCACAAGATATGATAGAACTTGGTCGTTATATGAAAGAATTAGTTCTTTTAAATGCAGAAAAAAGAAACTTTCGTATTTTTGGACCAGATGAGGCTTTATCGAATCGTTTGCATCATGTTTTCGAGGTTACGGATCGAAAATGGAATGCCAAAATTTTAAAAAATGATGAATTTTTATCAAATGATGGAGTTGTAATGGACTCATATCTTTCTGAACATGCATGTGAAGGCTGGTTAGAGGGGTACTTATTAACAGGGAGATATGGAGTATTACATAGTTATGAGGCTTTTGTTAGGGTAGTTGATTCTATGGTTAGTCAACATGCAAAATGGCTTAAAATGGCTGGAGACGTTTCATGGAGACGAGATATTCCTTCTTTAAATATTCTTTTAACTAGTCATGTGTGGCAGCAAGATCATAACGGTTATACACATCAAGATCCAGGCTTTTTGAATCATATTATGACAAAAAAAGCAAGTATTGTAAGAGCCTATCTTCCGCCTGATGCGAATACATTGATTTCTTGCTTTGACCATGTTATGAAAACGAAAAATTATGTGAATGTTATTATTGCTAGTAAACATCCAAGTTTTCAATGGCTTACGATGAAAGAAGCAGAAATGCATTGCGCAAAAGGTATTGGTATATGGGGATTTGCTAGTAATGATAAAGGAGTAGAACCAGATTTAATTATAGCCACTTGTGGAGATATGCCTACACTTGAAGGACTTGCAGCAGTAAGTATTTTAAGAAATTATATACCCGAATTAAAGTTGCGTTTTGTAAATGTTGTGGATTTAATGAAAATTCAATCGGATTCTTTACATCCTCATGGTTTATGTGATAAGGATTATGATATGATTTTTACAAAAGAAAAGCCAATTGTTTTTGCTTTTCATGGATATCCTAATTTAATTCATGAACTTACGTATCGAAGAAATAATAAAAACTTACATGTTCGTGGTTATAATGAAGAAGGGAGTATTACTACACCATTTGATATGCGTGTTTTAAATCGAGTTGATCGTTTTCATTTGGTTTTGCTAGCCTTAAAACATCTGCCAGAATTTGAAAGTAAAAGTGCTTATTGTGCAGAATATTGTAAAGATATGTTGGTGAAGCATTCTGAATACATTAAAGAAAATGGAGTAGATATGCCAGAAATTAAAGATTGGACATGGGAGAGTAGTATGTTAAAAAAATAAAATTATCTTATTTTTATAGAATTTGCTTATAAAAGACTGATTGATATTAATTAAAAAATAGAACAATAATTTTTTTCCATTATTGTTCTATTTTTCTAGTATTACTTGCTTGAAATCCTTTGGTTGTTTCAATTAAATCAAATTCTACTTCATCATCTTTTTTTAGTGTTTTATATCCACTTTGTTTAATGGTATAAGGATTAGAAGGGTTATTTTTTGTAATAATAGAAGTGTAATTATTGTTTAAGTTTTTCTCAAAACAATAAATATCATGATAAGGAATTTGATAGAGTTCATTGTTATAACTAAATTTAAATGATTTTTCTTTGGAATGAATTTTTAATGCAACAATGATAGCCTCACGAATACTTTCTTCAATATTTGTATTTTTGGATATAAAGTCTAACATGAGTACTTTACTGGTAAATCCTTCTTCTTTAAAACATTCATGAGAAGTAATCATAATCATTTGACTAGACCAATCTCCCATATTTCTGATTTCACGTGCTAAATCAAGTCCCGATTTTCCAGGTACTTCCATATCAAGAAGAAAAATATTTTTTCCTATTAGATTTTCTATTTTTCTTTTGGCTTCTTTTGTATATTTATCAATGATAAGAATTTGGTATTTATCTTGCTTATGTCCAATTACTTTTAAAATGGCTTTTTTATAATGGTCTTGCCATTTTTTATTGTCTTCATAAATTATAAAATTAATCACTTTTGTAACTCACCCTTTTTAATACACATAACAATAAAGATAACACAATTTGTTTCTTTAGATTCAAGCAAAAGTTTATAATTTTTGTTTTTTGGTTTTAATTGTGTTCTTTATTTTTATTTACTATGTAATTTATTATAGAACAAACGAGTTGCTATTTGCAAACAAAAAAGTTACAATAAAAATAGGTGAATAAAATGGTTTGTAAAAGATGTGGTCATGATTTGCCCTTAACGGGTTATATTTGTACAAATTGTGGTGCTATGATGAGTATAGAACAAATCAAGGAACAAAAAGCAAAGAATCCTGCTTCTTTTATTCCACAAGGTTTGGTGAGTGAAAGATATGGTCATAAAGACTTTATATATAAAAAGAGGGAAGAGAAGAAGTTAAAATTGAAAGGATGGCTTCTTTATTTAGGTCTTCTTTTGATTATTATTTTAGTTTGTATTTTTGTTTATTTCTAAATGTTTTGGGAAGAATAGTGAGTAGGTGATGCTATGCAACTATTCTTTTTATGTATTAAAATTTTTTTTGCTCGTATTTTAGATGTTTCTATTGGAACTACAAGAACTATGCTTATGGTAAAAGGAAAAACAGTAATTATGGTAATATTAGCATTTTTAGAAGTTTTTATATGGTTTTTAGTGGCTAGGGAGGCTTTAGTTACGGATGTAGAAAGTATATGGATTCCTATCTCTTATTCTTTAGGCTATGCAACAGGTACATTTATAGGCTCTTATATTTCGAATACTTTTATTAAAGGAATTGTTGGAGTACAAGTAGTGGTAGGAAAAGATAATAAGGCTTTATTAAGCAATATCAGAAAACACGGGTATGCGGTTTCGATTGTGGATTTGAAAGATGATTACGAGGGAAACAAAAGAGATATGCTTTATTTTCAAATTAACAATCGCAATTTAAAAAAATTGGTTTCTCTTATTAAACAATATGAAGCAAATGCTTTTATTGTAGTAAATGATACAAAGGCTGTACAAAATGGTTTTATAAAGTAAAAAGAATATTGAATATTAAAAAATATTCTTTTTTTTTATCAAAAAAAGTAAAATAAAGTAAGTTTTTGTATTTTTTTTGAAATAATGCTATAATATTTTTAATATTAAGTGAAATGATTATTTTTATGAATAGGAGCACATAAAGTGGTTATGAGAAAGGAAAATGTTCTTATGATGAATTATATTGACATTTTAAAAAAAACTTGTATAATAAACAAACAAAAAAAGGAAAATTTAGTGTTTATACTTAAGAAAAAAAAGATAGGATGGTTGATTTAGATGAGAATGAAAAAAGTTAGAGATAGTAAGTTGACAGAAGAAGAAAAAAATAAAAGAAATAAAGTATTAGTCAGGGGCGCTATTTTTGGCTTGACAGGTTTGATGTTAACTGCGGCAGCAAGTGCTGGAGTAAAATTGTCTACTAATTATCTTAAAGAAGTAGAAGATTTAGAACAAGAAAATAAGGAACTAAAAGATAAATTAGTTTCTGAAATGACAGTTGATGAATTAAATGCAGAAATAGAAAGTTTAGAAGAACAAATTGAAGAACTTTTAAAGGAAAAAGATTTATTAGAAAAAAGAATTAGTTTTCTTAAAGGAGAAATAGAGACTTTAGAAGGGCAAATAGAAAAACTTTTGGAACAAAAAAATAAATTAGAAAAAGCAAAAATCATTGCAGAAAAAGAGTTAGAAGAAATAGATAGGCAAACTAAAGAAATGTCTGCTCAAAAAATTGAAACAGAGAAATTATTACAAAAACTTGAGCAATCAAAAGTTGTTTTGGATAAACAAATAGAAGATTTACAAAACAAATATGAAGAATACATAACGGAAATAGATAAAAGATTAGAGGAACAAAATAAAAAGGCACCTAACAACAATAACAATAATAATAACAATGGAAATATGGGAAATGGTTCTAATGGATACCAAAAACCAGAACAACCAGATAAGCCAACACAACCAGATCAGCCTGATAAGTCAACACAACCAGAACAACCAGATAAGCCAACACAACCAGAACAACCAGATAAGCCAACACAACCAGAACAGCCTGATAAGCCAACACAACCAGAACAGCCTGATAAGCCAACACAACCAGAACAACCAGATAAGCCAACACAACCAGAACAACCTGATAAGCCAACACAACCAGAACAACCTGATAAGCCAACACAACCAGAACAGCCTGATAAGCCAACACAACCAGATCAACCAGATAAGCCAACACAACCAGATCAACCAGATAAGCCAACACAACCAGAACAGCCTG
>CANOWY010000045.1 GCA_947571135.1 uncultured Mycoplasmatota bacterium | reverse complement strand
TCTATCTTATCTACATTATAAATTATTTTCTCTTCATTTTCAATCATCAAAAAAGAGTAGTTTTACTCTTATTCTGCATAATACCAATTTCCATCTTTATTTTTTATTAATCTTCTAGAACAACTTAAATTTGATGATTCAAAAGGAGCATATATTTCTTTTACTTTTCCAAATGTTCCATCAAAAGTCGTGACTTGTTGTGGTATTTTTATACTAGGAAAAGAATCACTTATTATCTCTTCTTTACATGGATATTTTCCTTTAAAGTTTTTTAATGCAGCAGATGCTTTTTTTAACACCGTTTTTTCGTCTTTTCCATTTTGGAACTTTTCAATTAAAAGGTTTAAAATAAAGTTTGCATTTTGTAAGTTTGTTATATCATAATTGAAAATTCGCTTTTTTCTACTTATGGTAGTAGTAGTTTCAAGTTCAAAGGTTCCATCTGTATAGGCTTTATCACAAATTATTTTTCCTCCATTACGATAATACTCTTTCTTCATTTCTAATATTTGTTTATAAAATTCACATGGACAATATTCTACTTCTTGTATTCCTAATTCTTTTAATGTATAAATTTGCTCATAAAATAGCGATTTATTTTTTCTTTCTTTTAAATCATAAATAGCTTGTAACAAAGTAGATACACCTACTTCTTTCTTATGATGCGGATACCTACTGCCTGTACGTGAATTAATACCACTATTTTCAAGTAAATATTTCAATGTGTTTAAATTCTTTTTATATTCTTCACAACCACAATTTGAAAATTCTAATCCTTGCACCAATTTTGCAATTTTTTGCCATATTTCTATTGATAATTTATCTGTAAGTTCATTCATATTTTTCTCTTCTTTCTATCTATTCTTTTATAAGTCTATTTAATTCTACAGCATATTCCATAGGGAGTTCTTTTTTAAAATCAGATATAAATCCTGTAATAATCAATTCTTTAGCGCGATCTTCCGTTAGTCCCTTACTCATTAAATAAAATAGTTTATCTTCGTCTACTTTAGATACTGTTGCTTCGTGGGATATCTTGGAGGTATTGTTTTCTACAATATTGGTTGGATAAGTATCACTTTTTCCTGTAGAATCTAAAAGGATAGTATCACACTTTACTTCTGCAATACTTCCATAAGCCCCTTTTGTAACTCTAGTTGTTCCGCGATAGTTAGCAGTTCCTCCATTTTCTGCAATAGATTTACTGATAATATTACTTTTAGTATACTTACCTAAATGGATCATTTTAGCACCAGCATCTAAGGATTGACCATTTTTAGCATAAGCAACACTTATAGAATTTCCTGTTGCATAATCCCCTTTTAAAATACATGACGGATATTTCATCGTTACTTTACTTCCGATATTTCCATCAATCCATTCCATTTTCCCTCTCGTTTCTACGAGCGCCCTTTTTGTAACTAGGTTATACACATCAGTGCTCCAATTTTGAATAGTAGAATAGCGCATAGTAGCATTTTCTTTTACATAAATTTCCACTACTCCAGCATGTAGGGAATTACTAGAATAACTTTTCGCTGTACACCCTTCTATATATTCAAGATTTGCTCCATCCTCTACTATAATAATCGTTCTTTCAAATTGCCCTAAGTTTTCAGTATCAATCCTGAAATAACTTTGAAGTGGACGATCTAAAGTTGTATTTTTGGGAATGTAAATAAAGGTTCCGCCACTCCATACAGCACCATTCAAAGCCGTGTATTTATTTTCATCATATTTTACTAAGTTGTTAAAATATTTTTTAAAAAGATCTGGATATTGCTGTAAAGCCTCATCTGTACTTAAAAAAATAATATCTTTATTCGTATTTTGTTTATGATAAATGACTTCACTTTCATATTGATTGGATACACCATCTAAGTATTTATCCTCAGCATCAATTACCCCAAGATTACAAAAAGTATTTTTTACATTTTTATCCACCTTATTCCAATCATTCTCATATTTTTTATGTTCATTTTTATAATATAAAATTTCATCGAAAGAAAAATCAATTAAAGGACCAAATTTTGGATTTTCAAGTTCTAAAAATTTTTCATAGGACTTTAAGCGAAATTCTAACATCCAATTCGGCTCTTTTTTACTTTTTGATAATTCTATTATAAAATCTTTTGATAGACTTTTTTTCATAAGGCACCACAAGTGCATTATACACCAAAAGTACAGTTTAAACAATTGAAATGTATCTTTCCATTTGCTATAATGGTATATGTAATCATAAGGAGGGCTAGCATGAGTGGCAATAGTAATAAAGAAATTAATGCTGCTTATGTGGCATCTTGGAAAGAAAAAAATCCTAAATTATTTGAATTGGAAACAGATGGAGAGTATTTAAAATACAAAAATGAAAAGTTAGATATTTCAGACATATACATGCAAGATGTTTTAATAAATCCTAATACTTTCAATGATATTCCATACATGGAAGTACAAGATTTATTTGTGATTATTAAACTTCATGTTTATGCCATCCATGTAAAAGAAAAACAACTACAGGAAAAAGTAAGGAGATTAAAAGAATATGAACCAAGAAGTATTGGATAATAAAATTACACCAGAGGAATATTTCACTATTTTATCCCAAGAAAGAGATTTAACGCCAAAAGAGGTAATGCAAAAAAGAATTTTTGAAAAAGAATTCCTTGAAAATTGTGAAGAACATTCTTATCATCTTTCTCAAGCAACTGAAGATGTATATGGAGAATATCATAACAGAATGGCCGCATTAATTTCAAAAGAAAATAAAACCCTTTTAGAAATAGAAGTATTAGAGAAATATCAAAAGTGGATTTTGGAAAGAGAAAATAAGGAAAACAATGAAGAAATTGTTAGAAAATTGAGCAATGATAAAGGTGGATATGTAAATGCAACTATTATTTTAGTTATGATTTTAAATATTGGTTTTATTATCGCTATGACATTACTTGGAAGTAAATGAGCATTTCAAAAAAATGCTTTTTATATGCATAAAAAAAGCCTGTTATTTGGCTTCTATTTTTTTAGTCCTAATTTAGGAATATCAAATTTACTTTCATAGTAGATTTTATAAAAATCATTCACATCATAACAAGGAAGTGGAAAGCCATTTTCTCTTAGACATTCTAAAATATCTTCTCCATAATTTGTTCTTATAAATTCAGTGTCTTTATCGCTCCATCCAGGCCATAATTGTGTAGTATAACCAATCGGTTCAATTTCATTATCTATAACATATTCTCCAAATGTACTTATTCTATTTACATCTCTATTATCATATCTAATTTCTTTTCCAGTTAAGAAATCAGAAACTTCACAATCATTAAATCGTAATTCTAAATTTCCATCTTCTGTTTCTACAAAATCATATTCATTTACACCCACTTGTCTATATTCATTAGGACGTATTTTTATAGAAATGGTTCCATTCATAATCCCTCTCATCTTTTTAACATTTATTTCTTCTGGATGTGAATTCGTTTGGGCTTCTATAATTTTTATGTCTTCTTGTGTTAATTTCTTATTAGAGCCTACTTGTTCTAACCAATTATTATATTTTAACAAAGTTTTATCTGTTTCTGAAAAAATACTTGGCACTACCATAGTTTTATTTTCCATCTTTTCTTTATCTTGTTCATTCTTTTTTATCTCTTCAAAACTTTCTACATCTTTTCCACCAATACACCATGCTACACTCGTTACGTTGTGTGTTTCTGAAAACTCTTCGATATTACTTTCTGGAAATAAACTCTTATCTTGTAAAATGTAATCTACTTTATAATTTTCTTTATCAATTGTTTCTACTAAAGTAATTTCTGGAACTGTTAGACTTCGGTATATCCTTTCGTTTTCATTATCCTCAACAAGTCCCATAATCAAAACATTTTTATAACTACTCTCCTTCACTTCATAAGTTACAGATATTTTTTCTTTATAGTTGTTCCACTCGCCATTTGCATCTTCTAAAAGAACTCCTTTATTTTCAACAATTTCTAAAGGAATTATTTCATAATCTGTTTCTTTAAAAGAAATTATACCTATAACAGCCAAATATCCTGCTAGTAAAACACCACATTTTGCCATTTTCTTTAAAAAGAAACCTACTTGGCTTCTACAATTAACTTAATGGCGGTTTTTTGTTCCCCATTTATCACAATATCACTAAATGCAGGGATTACGACTAAATTTTCACCACTTGGAGCAACAAAACCTCTCGCAATCGCTACGGCTTTAATGGCTTGGTTTAAACTTCCTGCTCCTATTGTTTGAATTTCAACTGATTTACTTTCGCGATAAATATTAGCAATCGCCCCTGCTACCTTACTAGGGTTTGATTTTGATGATACTTTTAATATTTCCATAAATCCTCCTTCAATTTGTATAGTAAACTATATGAAAAAAGATGAGAAAAAATACTTAAGATTCTTCAATAAAGTTTTTACTTTTGTGTGGTTCATCAAACAATAAATCAAGGTAATTTTGTTGTCTTAATGCTTCATAAATCATAATGGCAACGGTATTGGAAAGATTTAGTGACCTCACCTTATCAGTCATTGGCATACGCATACAATTTTCGATATATTGTTTTAATATGTCTGGAGGAATCCCTGTACTTTCTTTGCCAAAGAAAAAGTAAATATTTTCATTTGTATTACTATAATCAAAACTAGTATGGGGCTTGTGTCCGTATCTTGTTAAGAAATAATAAGTTCCTTCATTTTTAGAAAAAAATTCTTCTATATTTTCATACACTGTATAATCACAATGTTCTATGTAATTTACTCCACTTCGTTTAATGTATTTTTCATCTAAGGAAAAACCAAGTGGTTTAATCAAATGCAATTTTGTCCCTGTTGCAACACACGTACGCATAATATTTCCTGTGTTTCCTGGAATCTCTGGTTCAAATAAAACAACGTTTAACATACAAATTCACATCCTTTAAATTAATGGTGTTAATAAACGAAATATATCTTGTAATAGAATTCCTAAAATTACAAGAATTAGTGGCAAATAATACCGCATGAATATATCCAATTTTCTACGATTATATTTTTTAATTCCTATTTTTCTAAACCACCATTCATAAAATTTAGTATTTTCTTTATTTTTATCTTTAAATTGATAATGTGATAAAAAACAACCGTCGTTGGTTTCTAACATACAAATATGCATAAGTGATAATAGGGCTATATATTGCCAAGATAACCAAGTCCAAGATGTCCAAGCAATTATTGTAAGTAGAAAATGTACAATTATACTTAAAATTTTTAACATACTACTCACCTATTCCATTGTAACACATAAAGAAAAAAAGACCTAGTAGCCTTTTTTCTTATAATATTTATATAATTCTTTAAAACGATTAAAGTGAATAATTTCTCTTTGTCTTAGGAATAAAAGTGGTCCTATGACATCTTTATCTGTTGCAAGTTCTATTAAGTTTTCATAAACGGCTCTTGCTTTTTCTTCAGCAGCCATATCTTCAGATATATCTGCTAGAACATCTCCTGTTACAGCAAAGTAACCAGTTGTAAAAGGAACTCCACTTGCATTAGATGGATAAACTCCTAAACCATGTTCAGAATACATATCCCCTAAACCTGCAGATGCCATTTCTTCGACACTTGCTCCTTCGGTTAATTGTTTAATCATAGTAGCAATCATTTCCACATGGCCAAGTTCTTCTGTTGCAATATCATTTAAAAGTGCTTTTCCTTTTTCATCAGGCATACTAAATTTTTGACTAAAATAACGAAGCGCTGCTGCAAGTTCAGAATTAGATCCCCCAAATTGGGTATGTAAATATTTAGCCATTTTTAAATCTCTTTTTTTAATATTGACTGGATAATTTAAAGTTTTCATATATTTAAACATACATACTACCTCCAGACTTATCCCATGGCCATGGATTTTTCATCCATTCATAAGAGTTTTTATTCGTCTGTTCAAGTGTAAGTGGTCCGTATGTACGAGCATACTCATCTTTTAGACGAATACATTCTTTTGTATACGCTTTAAATTTTTCATAAATCATATTATCTTCTGGATGTAAATCTAAATACAAGTTTAAATCATTAACAGCAAAATCCATTTCCATTATTTTAAATAGTAAAGACTCTCTTTCACTTGTAGGATTTAATTTTTCATAAGTCATTCCTCTATAAGGTACATACTCATTTCTCCACATATTTCCTCTTTGGAATCCTTCTTGTGGATCAACAAGTGGATTCGTATTATCATATTCGTAATAATTATTTTGTGGTCGATTAAAATTTAAACCTGCAAGACTTAATATGTCAAAATCATAGTCATTATTTTCGAATAACATTTTTCTTTCCTCCTAGGATATTGTATGAACCTACTTTTTTTTAGGAAAGGCAAATGTCTAAAAAAGAAACTTCATTTTTTCATAGTTTCTTTTATTTCTATTTTTAGATGACAAACATTTAAAATTTTTAAAAACATTTCTAATGTAATTTTTCGTATGCCAGTTTCATAATGAGCAAGGGTAGAATCGGATATTCCTAATTTACTTGCAAGTTCTTTTTGCGTATAGCCTTTGCTTTTTCTTATCTTTTTTAAATTTATATTATTCATTGATACCAATTCTAAGTGGATTTTCTTTTGTTCCTTTTCCACTTTTGTATTGAACATTCGATTTTAAATAAAACGTTGGTCGAATACTCCATAGCCAACCTGTAGCAAAAGTACTAGAAAAATCTATTATCCCATTTTTAGTAATACGCCATACATCTTTATTATCTAAAAGTTCCTCAGGACTTATAGTCCATTGTGCCCCTGGAAGCGTTATCCATGCCTCTGTTCCATATTCTATATAGTGATTATAAGTAATATCATTTTGATATTTTTTTCCTATTGAAAAAGCATAATCACTTGGATACATTAATCCTATATTATTAGCATAAGTGATAGCACCTTTACTAGATCCTTGTGTAGCACTTCTTTCTCTCTCATAATATTGTTCAGGAGAATACTCTTTATGTTTTGTATTTTGAGGCGCTCCCAAATACCAGACACTTAGTGCTATATAGTTTTGATATTCTTCTAATGAATTCCAATAGACTTTATTTAATACTTCTGTATTTAGAGTAGATTCTTCCCAATTATTATTTTTACTACTATTCCATTGGTAACCTTGTCCACCTAAAATTTCATATTGTTCTTGAGGTTTTAATAAACCACTTTCTTGTTCAAGGTAATAATTTGCTTTGATGAGTTTTACTCTACTCTCATATTCTCCTCCTATTTCGCTTTGGGTTGGAATTACTCCTATGATTCGGTATAGATTGTCTTCTGGACAAACACTCTCTTCACTTCCAAAACATACGTAATTATTAGGATTTGCTCCTGTATATCTATAATCTGTTAAGGCAGGTGTTTGGCTTGTTGCTTCGTGTGTGAATTCTTCCGTTTCATTATCATTCATTACATAATCTACAAGAAGTTCTTTATGGCTTTGTTTGGCTGTTACGACTATCTTACTTATAAAGTTCTTATTCATCGC
>CANOWY010000044.1 GCA_947571135.1 uncultured Mycoplasmatota bacterium | reverse complement strand
TATCCCTTTATTTTTTTCTTTTTATTCTTTCGTGCTTTTACTTTTTAATTCAGTCGATTTTATTATTTCTGATAGAATAAATCATCTGGTTTTGAATCTAAAACAACTGCTATTTTAAATGCCATATCATAATAAACTTTTCTTTTTTTATGTTCTATTTGCCAATAAAAACTTTTACTTATTCCTAATTTTTGGGCAATTTTTTTATAATTCATTCCTTTTTGTTCTCTAATTTTTTTTAAATTATGATAATAGTCTTCCATATTGATACCTCATTTTTTTAATTATAGCACACTTTATTACAATACCCCACACATTTCCGTATTTTCCAGTTTTTTTAGAGAAAATTATTACTAGGTGATTGCTATGTTAGAAAAACTAAAAGAACTTCGCGAATATGAGGGATATACGCAAGAAGAAATTGCTACATTTTTAAAAGTAGTTCGTTCAACTTATGCTGGTTGGGAAAGTGGAAAAGATATTATTCCTTTATCTAAATTAAACGATTTGGCTAATTTTTATCATACTTCACTTGATTATTTAGTTGGAAATACTCCTACTTTGGAAATGATACAAGAAATACAAAAAATTAATTCTAAAACTGTTGCCAATAATCTAAAAAAATTTAGAGAAGAAAATCATTTAACGCAAAAGAATGTGGCGGATACTATTAATTCAAGTCAAGCCAATATTCATAAGTATGAAAATAATAAATCATTAATAACTACTACGTATGCTATGGAATTTTCTAAACAATACAATTATTCTTTAGATGATCTTGTAGGTCGAAAGAAAAACAACTAACTTTTTTTGTTTAGTTGTTTTTTTAAAACATTTTGTCTATATTTTTTGGAACTTTATCACTAACAATTGTATTTATAATCTTATCTTCTTGTTCTTTTGAAACATTTTTCCCTGTCATAGTACTTAAAGTCGCAATGACTTCTCTTAATGTATTTTCATCTTTCATATTACCATCTTGCAATTTTTTAGCAAGACCTATAATTGTATCCTTATTCACTTTTGTTTTCTTCTCTACTTTATTGAAAAAGTCATCTTTAAATTCCATTATACTCACCTAATGTAATATATGTTAAAAATCTATTTGGTTGTCATATTTTCAAAATCTTTATAAAATATATCGTCAGGTTTTAAATTAAAAATGGAGGCAATATCTTTTGCCATATCATAAGATAATCTCCTGTTTTTATGTTCAATTTGCCAATAATAAGATTTACTAATTCCTAATTTTTTGGCCATAGTTGCGTAACTTAAGCCACTTTTTTCACGTAACTTTTTTAAATCCTTCATATTTTTTCCTCCAAATGCTTTTTTATAATACGCCAAATTAGTTTTATTGTCAATTTTTGTGCAGTTATAGTGGTATGGACTTACTACCTTTAAAAATCTATATTTATACTAAAGGAGAACGGTATGGAAATTCAAGAAATAATTGGTAATAATTTAAAATATTTTCGTTATCAAACTAAATTGTCACAGGAAAAATTTTATAGTCAGTTTGGTTTAAATTATCGTTATCTTGCGTGTATAGAGCGAGGAGAAATAAATGTTTCGATAAAATTTTTAGATAAGTTAGCCAAAGCACTCAAAGTTGATATTCGTGAATTTTTTAATTCTGATAAAGAACGATTCAATTTTAAAAAGAGAATTGATGGAAAAGAAAAGGAAGATTAAAAATAATAAAAAATTAATCTTCCTTTTTATTTTTAAATTTTAATACAATAGGTGTTCCAGAAAAACCAAAATTCTCTCTTATTTTATTTTCTAAATAGCGTGCATAACTAAAATGAACAAGTCCTTTACTATTTACCTTTAATTCAAATTTAGGAGGTTTATTATCCACTTGACTAGCAAAATAGATTTTCAAACGTTTTCCTTTATAAGAAGGGGGCTCATGCATAGTGACTGCATCTATTATAACATTATTTAAATCGCTTGTCTTGATTTCTTTTCGATTGTTTTCAAAAGATAAAAGAATGGCTGGCATTAAAGTATGCATTCTTTTTTTTGTTTTAGCAGATAAAAATACAACGTTAGCAAAACTTGCAAACATAAAATGAGATTCTAAGTTTTTTTTCCAATTTTTAATTTCTTGGTCTGGATTTGTAATGGTATCCCATTTATTGACCGCGATGACAATTCCTTTTCCAGCATCTAAGGCATAGGATAAAATATGTTTATCATGCTCAATAATGCCTTCTTCAGCATTAATAACTAAAACGCAAACATCGCTTCTATCAATTGCTTTTAAACTACGAAGTAAACTATATTTTTCGATATTTTCATAGATTCTTCCCTTTTTACGCATTCCTGCTGTATCTATTACTATATACTCTTTTCCTTGATAAGTAAAAGGAGTATCTGTTGCATCTCGAGTAGTTCCAGCAATGTCACTTACAATCACTCTTTCTTCGTTCAATAAAGCATTAATTAAACTACTCTTTCCTACATTGGGTCTACCAATAAAACAAAATTTTAAACGATTGTCCTCTTCCTCTTCCTGCTCTTTAAAATCTTCCGTAATGGCTTCTAATAGTTCTGTAAAACCTAAATTATGAGAGGCACTAATGGGCAATACTGTAGAGAAACCCAATTCATAAAAATTATAAATATCCTCTTGTCTTTTTTCATTATCTACTTTGTTCACAGCAACAATTACTTTTTTATTTGTTTTCATTAAAATATTACGAATTTTAATGTCACTACTACTTATTTCTTCTTTGCCATCAACTATGAAAACAATAACATCGGCTTCATCTATAGCAAGAGTGGCTTGTATTAAGATTTCTTTATTCCAGTTATCGCTTCCATCTTCTATTCCGCCAGTATCAATTAATAAAAATGCTTTGTTTTTATAAAAAACATCCCCATAGATACGATCTCTAGTTACTCCAGGTGTATCTAAAACAATAGATTTATTTTCTCTGATTAAGCGATTAAAAATCGTAGATTTTCCTACATTTGGTTTTCCAATTAAACAAACGGTTTGTTTCATAAAAAACGCCCCTTTCTTTTAGTCGCTATTCTACCATATTCTGTTATTTATCACAAGTTGTTTTCACTGTTTCATCAAAAGCGACATAAATACGATTGTATTTTTCATATACCGTTAGTTCCAGATTGTCTAATCCTGTATTGTCACGCGGATTAATAATATAGGGTGCTTCACTGTTATCTTTTTTTAAATATCCTGTATCGATTAAGTCTTTTACTTTCATTTTTCTACTTGGATATGTTTCATAGTTCTCAGAAAAACTTGTCTTTCTATCTTCTCCATATAATTTTGCTGCAACTTCTATTGAATCAATTTTTTTACAGTACATGTTTTCTTTTAATTTATTGGATATTGCAATTGTACTAGGTACTGCAATTGTAATTAAAATAGCAAGTATTACAATTACTGCTAATAATTCTACTAATGTAAATCCTTTATTGTTTTTCATACGTCTCACCTAGTTTTAGTATATCACATTTTTCACTTCTCTAAACGGAACTTGAAAGCATTTGACGTCAAACAAAAAAGAACCATTCTTAAAATGATTCTATATTTAATTTTACTTTTTTCTTTTCATGTAAATAAGAGTAGGCTTGCACCATTGTACGTAATGCAGTAGCGGTATGTCCAGATTTTCCAATCACAGCCCCCATATCGCTATCTTTAACAAGAACTTCTAAATTAATAAAGTCCTCATCGCTTCCTATTTCTTTTACACTTACCATATCAGGTTCTTTTGCAATACTTTTTACTAAAAACAAAGTATATTCAACAATATCCATAAATTACTTCCCTGCTTTTTTATTTTTTGATTCAGCAAATTTTTTCATTATTCCTTCTTTTGAAAGAATATTTCTAACAGTTTCAGTTGGCTGAGCACCATTATTTAACCAATACATTGCTTTTTCTTCATCAATTTTTGTTTCTGCAGGATTTGTGATTGGATTATAAGTACCTACTACCTCTAAAAATCTTCCATCTCTTGGACTTCTTGCATCTGCAGCAACAATACGATAAAAAGGTCTTTGCTTTGCTCCCATTCTTTTTAATCTTAATTTTACAGCCATTTTTTCTTCCTCCTTTAATTTTGAACTTAGTATAACACGAGAAAAAGATAGTGTCAACTAAATTATGTTGACACTACTCATTTAAATATTCCTCATCAATTTCATCAATAGCAACTTCATCTGCACTTGTCATTATTTCATCATCTGTTACAATTTCATAATCGTCTTCCTCTTCTTCAATACTTACTTTTATTTTAGTATCTCCAATAATTTCTACTCCTAATTCTTTTTCTACATTTAATTTTACAACACCGTCATTAACACTTACATTGGTAACGGTTGGTTGTTTTAAACTACGCACAATGATTTCTTCTTTATTCGTAAGTGTATTCCCATCTTTTAAATGTACTGGCATTCTGTCTTGGTAACTAAAACTTTGATTAGAAACTGCCGTTTTTGTATCATTATCATAAGAATACCAAACATTTACATCAAATGAACCCTCTATATTTACAACACCACCATTATTAAACCCATTAAATCTATGATTAATTACCCAACATCCTAAAATAGTATCTGGTCTTAATTCTGGTGTAAGCATAAATTCATTTGTACTCGTTTTTTTGGCTTTTCCAATGATTGCTTTCGTCACAATTTCTTTAAAATTAGACATTTGTAACCCTCCTCTAATTTAATGTATGCAACTGATGTCCTTTTTGTTCACTTTGGATTTGCTAAATATGAAGATTTATGTTAGTATAACTACTAAATTTATAAAGGGGTAGTGCTATGGAAAAAGTGTATATGTCAGAAAAGGAATTAAAAACTTTATCACTCTACTATGAAAAAAAGACAAACGAAGCCACAATACTAAACTATACAGAAGAAGAGATTATTAAATATTTTCATTTGATAAATGAAAATAAAGTATATACTTTAGAAGAAATCGAACGTCAAAAAGAAGATTTAGGATTAATAAAGGAATTACAACTTTTTAATAAATATATAATTGTAGATTCTAAAATAAAAGGAATAATTTTTCATAAAGGTTTTGCAACAAATTTCTATGACTATAAAAATGAAAATGAAAGTTTTCAGGATTTTATTACTATATTGAAAATATTGGTCATGTTTTAGAAAAGTTAGAATATATGCGAAAAGAAGAAAACAAATTACAAACCTTTTTTATTGGAGATTTGCACGAAGAAAATATATTAGTTAATAAGGAAACCAAAAAAATACAAATTTGTGATATTGATAGTTGTAAAATTGGAAATAACCAACCTTTTCGTACTAAATATTCCTTTTTAAAAGCCTATTATTATGTTTTTAAACACTTAAACAAAAAATACCCCTTTAACAGCAACAATATATTTATTCCAAATGAAGATTTTGATTTATATTGCTACATAGTAATAATTCTTAATACTTTATTCCATATTAATGTTTTATGTCTTAATGTTACTGATTATTTTAAACAAATTTATTCTTTAAAAGAACAAGGTTTACCTAGACCTTTATTTCAAATATTCTTAAATATTTATAGTCCTGCAAAAAACGAAAATCCTTACCGCTATTTAGATGCCATACCAGAATCTTTCGAAAGAAAACGAAAACTTTAAATTTTATGATATGATAGTAGGAGGAGGATGAAAAAAATGAATGATTGTTTATTTTGTAAAATAATAAAGGGAGAAATACCTGCTTATAAAGTATATGAAGATGAGGTTGTGATTGCTTTTTTAGATATCAATCCAAGAGATAATGGACATACTTTGGTAGTTCCTAAAAAACACTTTGAAACTTTTATGGAAATAGAGGAAAATACGTTACTACATATTCATAATGTTGTACAGAAACTTGTTCCGGATTTACAAAAGAAACTCGGTGCAACTAGTTTCCATATTAACAACAACTATTTAGACAATATTGTAAATCATTATCATGTACATATTGTGCCAAATTATAAAAGACCAGTAGAAGAAATTTTTGAAAAATTGAAATAAATAAGAAAAAAGGCTTATTTATTTTTTTTAGCCTCTAACTTTATTTCTAACTGACACGCTTCTAATATTTTTAAAAACATCTCAAGAGTGATTTTTCGTATTCCTGTTTCGTAATGAGCAAGAGTACTATCTGATATTCCAAGTAATTTCGCTAGTTCCTTTTGGGTATAGCCCTTACTTTTTCTTATTTGTTTTAAACTTACATTATTCATTAATACTTATTCTATACGGATTTTCTATACTACCATTACCATTTTTATATAGAACATTAGATTTTAAGTAAAAAGTAGGACGAATATACATTTGATACACTTTCTGAATATGGCCAACAGAATTTACGCTAATCGCACTTTGAACACTATTCCATTTAGGAGAGAATAACCAAGCATAAATATAACCACCAGCATTTGCATTGGTCACTGGATTTATAGTCCATTCTGTATAATTCATATTTAAATTAGCAATCCATGTTTGTTCATTTGGTAATAATCCTTCCCCTTTATGTGCCATACTTAATGAAAATCCATAATCACTTGGATACATTAAACCAATATTAGAGACTACATTTAAAGAACCTCCGCTAAATCCTCTACTACTACCTCTTTCAAACAAATAAAATTGTTCACTTGAATATGAGGATGAGGCAGGGTTTTTAAAATTGTATTCTGCTCCTCCTAGATACCAAACACTAGATGTTATATATTTTTGATATTCTCCTAGATTTTTCCAATATATTTTGTTTAATACTTCTGTATTTAAGGTTGAGGTTTCCCAATTATTACTTTTGACGCCACCACTCCAATCATATCCATATACTCCTGGCATTTGACCATTTAATAATAATAATCCGCTCTCAGTTTCTTCATAACGTTCATTCTTTATTAATTTTACTCTATCTTCATACTCTCCATTTACTTCACTTTGTGTGGGTATGACTCCTATAATTCGGTATAAGTTATCTTCTGGACATGGAATCTCTTCACTTCCAAAACATACATAGTTATCTGGACTTTTTCCTGTATATCGATAATCTGTTTGGGCTGGTGTTTGATACGTTGCAGGATGTTCGAATTTCTCAAAGTCTTTACTTGTTTCACTCATAATGTAATCTACTAGTCTTACTGTATGACTTTGTTTGGCTGTAATAACTATCTTACTGATGAAACTTTTATTCATTGCATCATCTTCAACTGTAACACTTTCATCCATCCATAGTTTTATTGTATAGGTTTTACTCTCATTTGCTTCTAAGTCTCCACTTGTGAGGTATCTTGCCTCTACTGGTATGTAATCACTTCCTGGATAACTTGGTTCTACACTTTCAAATGTATTTAATAGTTTCTTTGATTCTTCATTAAACTCTACTGCTACATATTCACTGGCAAGACGATTATCTACTCCATTTATTTTACTTTCCATGATATCTAAGTTAACATCATATTCAACTGCTGTATTACACGTATTTGTAATTGTAAATGTATAGGGTGTTAATAGTCTTGCTTCTGCATCTGTTATAGGATATGCATTTGTTAAACTAATCGGATTTTCATCGATTAGTTCTATTTCTAAACACGTACTTTCTATTGTATTGATTCCTTCTTGGCTTACTATATGACTCCACCATGCATAACTTACACTTATTATAATTCCTAAACTCAGTAATATTCCTATTACTACTAATAGTATTTTCTTCCGTTTCCTTCCTGGGTTACTTTCTAATATACCCCCCCCAGGTTGACACCACGGGTTGGGAG
>CANOWY010000043.1 GCA_947571135.1 uncultured Mycoplasmatota bacterium | reverse complement strand
CCCCCCCCAGGCGTGTTCCTGAAGTTGGGAGGTTATTTTTCTTTATTTCTTCTTTTTTCATTTTCTTCCTCCATCTATTTTCTACTACAATTATAATGTAAGATAATTTATTTAACAAGAAAAATATTACACTATATGAGTTGT
Source organism: uncultured Mycoplasmatota bacterium (assembly GCA_947571135.1). Classification (GTDB taxonomy): domain Bacteria; phylum Bacillota_I; class Bacilli_A; order RF39; family UBA660; genus MGBC108787. The sequence continues at coordinate 7,778 of CANOWY010000043.1, read as the reverse complement.
ATATGTTCCATTTCAATCAAAAAAACATATAATACCATAGGTGATTATATGTATAACAATAGACCTTGTCCCCCGCCTGGGCATCCTAATCGTGGAGGTGGCTTCTTTAGCATACTAGCCATTTTTGCTTTGTGTATTTTGATTTTCTATCAACTTTTAATAACACTAATTTTACCACTTCGATTTAATATTTTTATCCTTTTATTAGAAATATTCATTTTAATTTTTCTCTTGTACCGTGTAATATGGCCGCACTAATTCTTCAGTAATGAAAATATAATCTAGCATCTCACGAACCATGATACAATCGTTAAATTCAAAACCACTGAATTCTAATTTTTTAGGCAATGAAATCAAAATAAAAAATAATTTTTTTTCATCTTCACTTAAATTCACTTTTTCTAAGTATCTTGAAAAAATAACAGAAAAGTGAATATTAAAATAGTCATTTTGGTAAAAACGAACCAAATCCATAATAGGAGTATCTGTTCTAGACTCATCCCAACTAATCAAATAATCTCCATCACTTTTAATAAAATGTTCTAAAGATAATTTATTATGTATTAAAGAAACCCTCTTTTTCGTTTGTTCTTTTACCAAAGAAAACCAATTATCAAGTTCATGATTTGTGAAGTCGAGAGCAGCAAACACTTTGTAAATATTTCGAATTAAAGAATAATGAGAAGGAGACATAAAAGTTTCTTTTTTTATTTCATCATAAAGACGATTATAATCATTTTCTAAATACAAAATGTTACTTTTAATTTGGTCATAAATGGCTTTAAAGTCATCTTCTGTCACTGTCTTATAATATGTTGTTTTGTTATGCAAGGCGCTAATAACATCAATTAAATCAAAGGCTTTCTGCTCCTCTGGCATAGAAACTCCTTCAATATATTCATAGACATTTACATCACTTCTAGAATCGTCTACTAACTTTGGAAAAGAAGTAAAATTACGACTGGTTAAATATAAATATAATTCTTTTATGTCTTTTTCTCTTTTTTCTTTTATAACAAAATCTCCTGATGTCGTATTCAGTACCATTGCTTTTCCTAATATTGTATAACGATAAGGTTTATAAATTTTCTTTAAAACTTCAAGTGATTTATTCATCTAACCAAGGAATAACTAGTTTATCTCCTATATTTACACTCTCTACATTGTTGTACTCTTTTAGTGTATTTACATCTATATTATACATAGCACAAATACTTTCAATAGAATCTTCTGTTTTTACAATATGAATATGATAAGTTGCAAATTCTGTTTCTTTTTCTTGCATGGAATTTAAAATAATATTTTCGCTTTCATCTTCTAAACGCTCTTCCTCTTCTTCTGGAAATAATGTATTAATCTCTTCTAATACAGATTCTCTTATTTCTTCTTTTTCTAAATCTATTTCTTCCATGTCTTCTGCAACTGGTTCTTCCACAATATCTTCTACAATTTCCATTTCTTCTGCGGTTACACAAAATTCAATATTGACTTGTAATTTAGAATCTGCAACCACTTCGTAAGTAAAATCTGTAATTTCAAAATCAATAGAATTTTTAATTACATTTTCTGTAACTTCTAAGGTAAAAGGAAGTTTATAAGAAAACGCTTCTTTATTTACACTTACTTCATGACTTTTGTATTCTCCTGAAACAATAAAATTTCCTTCTATTTGTTCCTCATTAATATTCAATTCATGTTCTAATGAAATACTACAAATCTCTGCTATTTTAGTTTTAAATTCTATTTCTTTTGTATACGGAACAATACTCTTCATTCATCTCACCCTTTCTTATTTAAACATATGAAAGGGAATTTTTTTTATGAAGAAAATAATGTCTTTTTTATTTTGGGACTTTAATTTTAAATTTTCTTAGGTAATTAATTTAATTCTTTCTCTCTAATTCTTTATACAACTCTTCTTTATTTTTTATTAAAATCAACTTATTTTCTAGCACAGACATATCTTTTATTAATGTTTGCTTTTTAGTTCCTTCTATAAAATTATATTGACTTGCAATAGATAAAAAACTATGCATTTTTAACAATGTCTTTCTATCCAATCTTCCATTTTGATAGTCATTTTCTAATTCATTATATTTTTTCTGAAATTCTTCAAAAAATTCCTCTTCATATTGAAATTTATTTAAATTCGAACATTGACTTTTCATGAATAGATCAGCCTTCTTAAAAGAAATAGAACGAATTAAACTCTCATTTGTTTCCTCATCAAATTCATCATAAATATAATAACAAATTCCACCTAGATTATGTAACGTAAATAACATATCTATATCTTTTACATCGTTTCCTGCCCCAATAATTTGGACATTTTCTGTAATATAAAAATCAGATATTATATTTTCAGTGATTGTTTTTTTATCTACTCGCATAATTTTAAATTGATCGGAAACTACTTCTATTTGTGCTAATGGATCTCCTATTACATAAAACCACAAATATTTTCTGTTCTCATTTTCTAAAGCATAATACAAACGATGATAAACTTCTGCAATTCGTTCAGTAGTAGAATGTCCTCCTGCATTTGAAATGATAAACATATACTGATTTTCTTGTAAATAATTATTTAGAAAATGTACTAAAGTAAATAGTTCTTTTTCACCTTCTTCACTTTTAGATTGAATTTTTATACTGACTAGCGTATCAATTAAGTCCGAAATAATAATTTTCCTTTTTTCCACTACTCAGCCTCCTTTACAAACAAATCACGATAAATTTCTTCATAATTTCCTACTTCTATAATATCTAATGCTTTTATTACTTCCTCTGGAATATTTAGTAAATCATTATGATTTTCTTGAGGAATATATACTTTTTTTATTCCTTCATTATATGCACCAATCAGTTTGTCTTTAAGTCCTCCTATACGTCTTATATAACCATTTAAAGTGATTTCTCCTGTCATAGCAATTTCTTTAGAAACATATTCATTTCTTGCAAGACTAATAATAGCCGTTACAATTGCAATCCCAGCACTTGGACCATCTTTTTTCACACCTGCTTCTAAAAGGTGTATATGCAAATCTCTTGTTTTAAAGTAATCGTCATTAATTTTAAATGTATCTTTATTGCTAATAATGTAACTAATAGATACACGTATACTTTCTTCCATTACTTGAGATGCCAAACCTGTTATTTTTATACTTCCATTGCCTTCATAAAAACAAGTCTCAATGGGCATGATTCTCCCACCATTTTGATAAATGGCCAAAGCATTAGCAACTCCTGGAATATTTTCTTCCCAGAAAGACTTCTGCTCATATTTCCCAACACCTATTAAAGAAATTAAATCCACATTTGTTACTTTAACATTCTCTAACTTTTCTTGAACAATTAATTTTCTAACAATACTACGTAATACTCTTTCTAAATTTCGTACTCCTGCCTCTAACGTATAATTTTCAATTATTTCTTTTAAAGCATTTTCTGAAAATCGAATATTTTTAGCAGTTAAATTATGTTCTAGATAAAGATTGGGTAACAAATGTTTTTTAGTAATTAAAATTTTTTCTAATAATGTATAACTAGAAAGTTCCACTACTTCCAATCTATCATAGAGTTCATAGGGAATTTCTTCTTTATAATTGGCAGTCAAAATAAACAAAACTTGTGATAAATCAAATTCTTCTTCAATATAATTATCAATAAAACTTTTATTTTGGGATTTGTCTAGTATATCTAAGAGTGTACTGGCAGGATCTCCCTTATAATCACGAACCATTTTATCTACTTCATCAATTAAGATTACTGGATTTTTTACTCCACATCTTTTAAGACCTTCGATAATTTTTCCAGGATTTGCTCCAAGATAAGTTCTTCTATGCCCATTTAAAATGGAACTATCATTTAATCCTCCTACACTAATTTTGTAAAATTCTCGATTTAGACTATTCGCAATCGATTTAGCAAGAGTGGTTTTTCCTACTCCACTTGGGCCAACTAAACAAAGAATTGGATTATCAAGCGAAGCATTACGCGTTTTTGCTGCAATGTATTCTATAATTTTATTTTTTGCTTCTTCCATACCAAAATGAGACTTATCTAAATTTTTTCTTATGGTAACTAAATTGGTTTCTTCTTTAGAAAAAGTATTCCATGGCAATGAAAGCATCCATTCCAAATAGGAACGTATATTAGTGATTTCAGGACTTGCTTCATTCATAAGTTGAAACTTCTTAATCTCTCTATGAATTTTTTCTACCACTTTTTCACTTTCAATTGATAATCTTTCTAATTTATTATAAAAAGTATTTACTTCTTCTGTTTTGGTATTATGAATACCCAACTCTTCTTCTATTTCATGTAATTTTTCTTTTAAAAGATATTCTTTTTGATTTTCTTCTAAATTATTTTGTAATTTGGCTTCTAGTTTTTGATCTAACTTAATAACTTCTAATTCTAAAAATAAGTCTTGAATTAAGAAGTCCCCTCTAATAACTGGATTCATTTCCATCGCATACTCTAATTTACGGGAAAAAGAAATGGGTAAAAAAGTAGCCACTAAATCAGTAAGTTTATTTAAATCTTTTACGTCTTTCATAAGATTTAAAATACTATTAGAAATTCCATCACTTCCCACATATTTTTTTACTAACTCCTGTATTTTTCTTTTCGTTGCTAGTGCTTCTACTTTATCAAATGAAGGAACTTCTATTTTAGAAAAATGACATTCTAAAACCTCTTCCTCTTCTAAATTATTATGAAGATTATCAACTTTTGCTCGAAATAATCCTCTCAAAGTAACCCGTAAATTTCCATTTGGAAGTTCTATTTTACTTTTTACCTTCGCAACAATGGCAATCTCGGGTAGGTCACTTACTTCTGGCACTTCTTCTAAAGTGTCTTTTATTGGCAAAACAATAAGTTCATTACGATAAACATTGCAAGCAAGCGTAACAACACAGCGACTAAAATCGTTATTTAATTCTAACTTCACTTCTTGGTTAGGGAGAAGAATTAAGTTTTTAAGTAGTAATACTGGTAAGGTATTTTTCATGTCATCATCTCCCATAAATTTATGTAGTTTATTATAACGATTTCATAAAAAAAAGTAAATGTAATTTACATTTTTTTACAACCAATTTTTGTTAAAAAAGAAGAAAAAAATTCTCTTTTTCCTTTTATATTTTAATTTAATATATTCACCAAGGATTTATTTTTTCTCTTGTTCCTGAAGAAACAATAAGGTCTTATTTTAAAATAACATTAGGTCGAAGATAAGCACAGTTAGTATAATTTGAATTGGGATTCCCATTTGGCCTGATGCTATACAACCTTAAACTATCAATAAAACCATCTTCTTGCAACATGATTTCTCTAATAACTGGTATAACTACCCGTTTTATAGTAATAACTTCATCCTGCTACCCAATGTTTTTTTCTGCTGTTAAGGCTCCAATATTGGAACCTAAAGTGAAGTCGAAAGTCCAAAAAGTATCTCACTTCCCTGCGATTATGGGGGTTACTTGCTAAAAAGAGTTATTCTACCTATTAGTAAAAATATTCCTACATACTTCTATTCTTTTTTCATTTTCTTTTTGTTCTCTATATATTACACCATATTTTCTACCTATCACGATAATAATTTTCATGAAAAAAGGAAGTATTGTCTTCCTATTTAAGTATGATGTACATGAAACATAGTACTAGAGGCAAGACCATTTGCACTAACTGCTGTACAAGTAACATCATAATCTCCACTTTTTCTGCTAATTGTTGGATTACAACTCACTTGCCCTTCAAAAATTCCAAAATCTACCTCAACATTCGTTTTAAAGTCATAATCTTCGCTTCCTAATACTAAGGTATCTGCTATATTATTAATGGTTGGTGCTTCAAAATGAACCAAATCGACTATTTTTGTACTAACATTTTCTGAATAATTTCCAACATTATCTTTTAGACATATATAATATATACTATTTAACACTGGAACTTCAAAAGAAGTGGTATCGCTGCTTAAACTAGTGTAACTAGCAGAATGACAATCTGGATTATCTCCGATATAATAGCCAGAAATCCCAGAGCCATTGTTGTCAGAAACAACTACTTTTAATTTATTATCTCTAGAAATTAATGCATCTTCTAGAGTTACTTTTATTTCATCTTCATAAACAATAGGATTTTGTTTATCAATCTTTACTTTTGTTTTTGCATAATAAACAGTTTTATCTTTTAATACAACTTCAACATAATAGGTTGTATTTACAATTTGAGAGGCCTCAATCAAAAATTTATTTTTTGCTCGAAAATCACTAACATTCATAACATCTTTTTCATTTGTAAATGCATTGGTTTTCCAAATTATTTTTTCCACATCATCTTCATTAATATCTAAATCTTTAAAATAAACTTCCAATAAAACATTTTCGTTTACCCAAGTATCATTTTCCACTTTAGAATTATCACTCTCTTTGAAAATATTTATTCCCAAATGCATATTGGTTTGTAAAATTGCATCATTGTCACATTCTTTTTCTTCTGTTAAAGTTGCATATAAATTATCATCATCATTTACAATCTTAACGATTAAACAATTCATAGGTTCCTGGTTTATAGGATTAATTACATTATCATTTTTATCATCTGCTGAAATATACCCAAGTTTTACCAAATTGTCTACATTGGTAAATAAAAAACCTGTATCACTTGCATATTCTGCTGCTTTAATTTCAATTAAACTCTTTTTGCTTTCATAATTCGATTTTATTATACGTGTAGAAACTATATTCACACAGCAGACTCCTAAAGTTGTAATAATTGCTAAAATAATAATAGAAGCCATTAATTCTACAATAGTAAAACCGTTTTTTTTCATAAAAACACTCTCTATTCTTTATATAAATTATAGAACATTCTTTTTTAAGAAACAAGAAAAAATTGCAATTTGCAAACAACTTAACAAATTATTTTTTCTTTTTTATATATATTTCGAAATGACAAACACTTAATAGTTTTAAAAACATCTCTAAACTTATTTTTCGTATTCCACTTTCATAATGGGCTAAAGTACAATCTGCTATTTTTAATTTTTTTGCTAACTTTTCTTGTGTAAATCCTGATTGTTTCCGGATTTCTTTTAAGTTAATACTATTCATTAATACTTATCCTATATGGGTTTTCTTTCGTTCCGCTTCCGCTTTCATATAGAACACTTTCTTTTAAATGAAATGTCGGAAATACTACTATTATTGCAGAATTCATTGCTTTAGGCCAAACAAGTGTTGCACCAAAATAACCACCTGAATATTTAGAATATACACCTTCTATATATTTATATTCAGGAGAATTTAACAAATTAGCCATAGGCGTTATAACCCAAAAACTTTCATCATTGTATAACCAAGAATTTGTTTTATAAAACTCGTTTTTAGAATAAATACTATCACTTGCAGATAAAATTCCTATTGAAAATCCATAATCACTTGGATACATTAAACCTATATTTCCACTAAAATTGATATTGCCTTTGCAAGAACTTTGGGTATTTCCTCTCTCAACATTATAAAATTGATTAGGAGAATATAATTTACGCAAATTATCATCAACTGCACCTAAATACCAGACACTTGGAGAGATAAAACTTTGGTATTTTCCTAAAGAATTCCAATATTCTCCATTTAATACATTATTATTTAAGGTAGATGATTCCCAATTATTAATCTTACTACTATTCCAATCATATCCATTTGTTCCTATTAAATAGCCACTTTCATTTTCTGTGTAATAATCATTTTTTATTAATTTTACTCGATTTTCAT
>CANOWY010000042.1 GCA_947571135.1 uncultured Mycoplasmatota bacterium | reverse complement strand
CTATATTTTCTTTCAAAGAAAAAGACCATTGACCTTTATTTGTCAACAGTCTGAAATCTAACATATTAGATTTTCTTTTTTATTTCTTGAACAAAAATAGAAGGATGGGAATAAGGAACTAACAAATAACACTTATTTTTTGTTCTTGTTAAAGCCACATAGAAAAGTCTTCTTTCTTCTTCGTACAAAAAATTTTCTTTTTCTTGGATAAGATAAGTAATAGCAGAGGCTTCTTTTTTAGCAGGAAGACCAATTTCACTATCAGTTAAGTTAATCATAATCACGTTATCGCTTTCTAATCCTTTTGATTTGTGAATAGTTAGATAGCGTAAATTGTAAGGGTGGTTTTCCAATTTAAAGTAGCCGTTTTCTAACCAGGTGATTTTTTCTTTGGAAATAAAGTTGAAAATATCAAAATTATTACGTCCAAGAATTAAGATTTCACCGTTTTTTATTTGTTTTATTGTTTTAAAAAGGGCTTTATAAGGGTTTAGATAATGTACGATTTTAATAGGATTTTCTAAGTGTTTTGGTGATTTTAAGTTTTTTTTAATTTGATTGGGATTTTTCATGACAAAATCTCCAGCGATTTGGATTAGTTCTTGGCTATTTCGGTAGGTATTTTCAATTTTAAATGTTTTTGCTCCTTTAAAATATTTTTGAAAGTTTAAGAAAATGTTTAAATCACATCCAGAAAATTTATAGATAGATTGAAAATCGTCTCCTACAACTGTAAGATTTGCATTACTATTTTTTACAACTTCTCGAATCAAATCAAGGCGAAGTTTTGATGTATCTTGGAATTCATCAATGATGATTTCTTTATATTTGCAAATTTGCTTTTCTTTACAATGTTTTATTGCTTTTTTTATTAAATCGTCAAAGTCGTAATAATGGTTTTGGTATTTTTCTTTTTCATAAAAGTTTAAAATGGCAAAGAGGAAGAAAAGTAGGGGATTTTCTTTCGTGTTTTTAAAAAAGTTTTTAAAATCTTCATATTTTAAATTATTTGTACTGAATAAAGTAATAAAAGTAGCCATTAATTTTTGATTTGTTAAATGTGGCTTTGTTTTTATAAAATTTTGGTATTGTTTTTCTGTAAAGAATAATTTTTTGTTTAGTTTAAAAAATTGTTTTTTTAAAAATGAATGATTCCATACATATTGTTCAAAAAAAGTAGTAATTATTTTTTGCAAATAAGTATCTGGTGCTATTTCAAAAAATAAATTTTCTTTTTTTAAAATGTCTATGGCAAGTTTGTGGAAAGTAAAGATATGAATTTTATCATTGTTTATTTTTTCTTTTAAACTTTTAACAGATTCGTTGGTAAAAGATATGCAAAGTATATCCTCTGGATTTACATGTTTTATTTCAAGCAAATACTTTATTTTTCCAACCATTGTAAGCGTTTTTCCACTTCCTGCTCCTGCAACAATTAGTGAATATTTAGAAGCATTTATTATGGCATTTTTTTGTTGTTTATCTAATGGATAACCATTTATAATAAAGAAATCTTTGTTCATGTTTTTTATTATAGGCAAAGTCATTTCATTGTCAAAAAGCCAATTTGGAAAATTGGAAAGTATTTTTATGAAATTTGTAGAAGAAAATAGCGAATGGTCATGTAAATGTTTTAAATTTAAAGCATTCTTTGGTATAATTGATAAAAGGATGATTTTTTATGTACAGAAAAACATATGCCAGGATAGATGGTAAAATTTTAGAAAATAATGTAAAAGAAATAAAGAAAAAATATAGTGATTACAAGTATTACTTTGGGGTTGTTAAGAACAATGCTTATGGTCATGGAATGCGTGTTGTTCAAAATTTAATTCGAGGGGGAATTAATTATTTTGCGGTTTTCTCTTTAGAAGAGGCACTTTTGGTGCGCAAATATACACAAGATATACCTGTTTTAGTTTTAGAACCAGTTGATGTTGAATTTATAGATGATGTTTTAAATAATAAAATTACTATCACTATTGAGAGTTTAGATTATTTAAAAAGTTTAAATAAGATAGATTTGTCCTATGAAGTGAAAATACATTTAAAGTTGGATACAGGCATGAATCGCTTAGGAATTAAAACCAGTAAAGAAGTAAAAGAAGCCGTTAAAATTATTAGTAAAAATGATAAATTGTTTTTAGAAGGTATTTATACCCATTTTGCAACTACTGGTGTAAATGATTTTTATTATGATAGGCAAGTAGAGAAGTTTTTACATCTTACAAGTGAAATTGATTTAGCAAGTATTCCGATTGTGCATTTAGACCGAAGTTTAACTTTTGTTACGCATGAAAAGTTAGCATTTGCAAATGGTGTTCGTCTTGGAATTGCTATGTTTGGGTTTAGTGGAAGTAGAACGTTTGGAACAGGATTTAAAGCAAAACTAAGAAGTATAAAACGAAATATGTATTTAAAAAAATATCATATTAGCAAAACGATTTTAGAAAATGATTTACAACTTTCTACTGCTTTTTCTCTTTATTCGAGTGTTATGTCCCTTCGTAAAGTACAGAAAGGTGACGTAGTTGGTTATAATGCAAGTTATCAAGTAAAAGAAGAAAGTTTTATTGCAACCATTCCGATTGGATATGCTGATGGGGTTTCAAAAGAGTTTGGATTTGTTTCTATACGAAATAAAAAGTATCCTATTGTGGCAGACGCGATGGATATGATAATGGTATTAGTAGATGAATCGGTTAAAATAAAAGATAAAGTAGAAATTTTTGGAGATACTATAACTATTCATGAAGTAAAGGGAAGATTAAATACCAATGCACAACATTTGTTTAGTGGGATTACTACGCGTGTACCAAGAGTGCATGTCGATGGGAAAGATGAAGTAGAAATAAAGTATTAACACCTAAGATAACACCTAAGATAACACCTAAGATAGCACCTAAGATGAATTTGTGAGAAAAGAGGAAAGGTTGATTTTATGGAGAAGTACGTTCCACCATTTTCTATAACAAATACGATGTTAGAAGATGTTTCTGTGATTATGGAAAGTATCGGGAAATGGGATCATTATAATCATTTGGATAAAATGCCAAAATTGAGAAAAAATAATCGAATACATTCTATTCATTCTTCATTAGCCATTGAAGCAAACTCGCTATCGTTGAATCAAGTAAAAGATGTTATTGATGGCAAATTGGTTATAGGTCCTAAACAAGAAATCCAAGAAGTAAAAAATGCGTATGAGGCTTATCTTTTAATGGAAAAAGTAAATCCCTATAGTCTTGAAGATTTAAAAAAAGTACATGGTATTATGATGTATTTGACACTTCAGGATGCTGGAGAATTTAGATCTTGTAAAGAGGGAGTGTTTGATGGAGAAACATGTATTTTTATGGCACCAGGCCCTGAATTTGTAAATTCTCTTATGAAAGAATTATTTGATTGGATAAATCAAAATCAAAATAGAATACATCCTTTAATTCTTTCCAGTGTATTTCATTATGAGTTTGTATTTATTCATCCTTTTTCGGATGGAAATGGCCGTATGGCAAGATTATGGCAAAATGTGATACTTTCAAGTTGGAAAAATATTTTTGCCTATTTACCTATTGAATCTCAAATTCAAAAATATCAAAGTGAATATTATAAAGCCATAAATGATTCAAATCAAAATGGAAATTCTAATGCATTTATTGAATTTATGTCAAAAATGATAAAAGAGGTAGTAATAGAAAATACAAGTGATAGCCTAGTATTTGGAAATACATATATATGTAAGTTATTAGATATTATGGAAGATAATGTTCCTATTTCTGCAAATGATTTAATGGAACGTTTGCATTTGAAATCAAAAAAATCATTTAAAAAAACTTATTTAGACCCAGCCATTCAAAATCACTTCATTAAAATGACAATACCAGATAAACCAACAAGTAAAAATCAAATGTATTATAAAGAAAAGTAAGAGAAGAGGAATTCATATGGATAAATGGAAAATGGTAATAGAAAAATTCTTAGAACCTTATAAAAAAGAAGACTACTTTTTAGGGGCAATTTTAACTGGAAGTTACGCAACGGGAAATCAAGATGAAAATAGTGATATAGATATTTATATCGTTACTAAAGATGAAATAAAATGGAGAGAGAGAGGGAACCTAAATATAGATGGATTTCTTATTGAATATTTTATTAATCCTAAAAGAAAAATATTATCTTATTTTGAGCAAGAACTCGAAAATTACCATATGTCTACCACTATGATTTTTGTAAATGGGCAAATTTTGTATGACAAAGATGGAAGTATAGAAGAATTAAAAATTATCGCAAATAAAAATGCTAATTTATCTACGCTTTCTCCAATAAATGAGTTTAAATATAAAATGAATTGTTATAGAGTATGGGATTGCTTTGATGAACTTACTAGTAAGTATAACAAACAAGTGGATATTGATTTTAGTTATTATATTTTTCTTCAAAATATAATAGAGAGTTATTTTTATAATAAGCAAATTCCTTCTATTCCATTAAATAAAGTAGAACAAATATTTACTAATGAGGTATATAGAAAAAAATATAATATCAAAAAAATATCTAATCCAGAATTTATAGCAAAAGTATTGAAATGCTTTCAAGAAAAGGATTATGATTTAAAATTTCCAAATGCGAAAGATTTATATGATTATTTTTTAACACAATTCCCAGATTTTGCTATTCATAATTTAAAGATAAGAAGCAGTGCTGAATAATTTGAAAGGAGAAGATTTCCTATGGACTTTGAAGTTTTAATTTTAGGAACCGATGCCAATGCGTATTATATGGCAAGATGTTGTTATGAGGCGTACTATAAGAAGGCTTATTTAATTGGAAAAGATAGACTTGCTTTTACAAAATTTTCTAATATTTTAAATGTAGAATATGTAAGTGGTTTATGGGAAGAAGAAACGTTTTTAAATACTTTAGAAGAGTTTGCTAATAAGCATAAAGAGAAAAAAATTATCTTAATTAGTACTAATGAAACGTATGCTGAATATATTTCTGCAAACAAGAAAAAATTAAATAAACAATTTGTGTATAATTATCCCAGTGTAGAAGTGATAAAAAGTTTAACAAATAAAGAGACGTTTTATAAAACGTATGAAAAATCTTGTTTAAAATTTCCTAAAACTATTTATTTTGATTGTAGCAAAGAGAGTAAGATTCCTAAAATGACTTATCCAATCGTTTTAAAACCTGCTAATGTTGTTGTTTACAATCATTTGAGGTTTGAAGGTAAGAATAAAATCTATAAATTAAATAGCGAAGAAGAAGTAAAAAATACTTTAAACTTAATAAAAAATGGGGGATATACAGATAAGTTGATTTTACAGGAATTTATTCCAGGGGACGATTCTAATCTTTTTGATTCTGTTGTCTATGTAAATACAAAAGGGCATGTTGAATTTATTAGTTTTGCTCAAATAGGACTACAGGAAAGAACGAAATCTATGGTTGGAAATGCAGCAGTATTGATGAATGGTTTTAATACGACAAAGGGTGATGTGGATAACCAAGTAGAAGATATTAAAAAGTTTATGGAGAATATTGGGTATACAGGTTTTGCAGAGGTTGATATGAAATATGATTGTCGTGATAATACATTTAAAGTATTAGAAATTAATGCAAGACAGGGAAGATGTAGTTATTATGTTACTCCTTTAGGAAAAAATTTAGTGCAAGTTTTAATAGAGGATTGTTTGAACGGAATAGAGCATGAGTATGAAGTTTTAGACAAAAGAGTTCTTTTATCTTTTGTGCCGAAGGGAATTGTTAAGAAATATATTTCTAACGAAGGCTTCAAAAAAGAAGCACTTAAGATATGGAGAAACGTTGTAAAACCGATGGATTGTCCTAAAGATAAAAATTTTAAACGTTTCTTAATGTTACGTAAAAGATGGTTTCATTATTATAAAGAATATAAAAATGGATATTGGAAGTAGGTGGTTTTATGTACATATTGGCACAAATTTTTGGTGGAATTGGTCTGTTTGTAATTATTATAGGAATGCAATCTAAGAAAAAGGATACTATGTTATTGGCACAGTCAATTACTAATACTTGTTTTGTAATACAATATTTTTTATTAGGTGCGATTACAGGTGCTGTTTTATATATTATAAATACTATAAGGACTCTTACATTTTATTTTTGGGGAAAAAATTCCAAAGATCCTAGTTTATGTTTGCTTTTATTATTTATATCTTTAGCCATTTTATTTGGAATGTATACATATAAAGATATGTTTAGTTTATTGCCTATAATTGGTTCTATTTCTACTACTTATGGTGGTTGGCAAAAAAAATCAAAAATTTTAAGAATAGGTATGCTTATTTCTAGCACTATATTAATTATACATGATTGGCATTTTAAGGCATATGTAGGAATGTTATCTTATCTATTGATAGTGTTGTCTACGTTGGTTGGATTAATCCGTTTTGATGTATTAAAAAAAGAAAAATCTTAAAAATGAGGTGAAAAAATATGTGTGGAATTGTCGGATTTGTAGATAAAAAAAATACAAAAGAGAAAAAAGAAATTATAAAGAAAATGGCAGATAGAATTAAACATCGTGGGCCAGATGATGAAGGGTTTTATGTGGATAAAAATATAGCACTTGGACATAGAAGATTATCAATAATTGATTTAACTCGAAATGGATCACAACCCATTTATAATGAAGATAAAAGTATGGCGATTGTCTTTAATGGAGAGATTTACAACTATGAAAGCATTAAGGAAGAACTAATTAAAAAAGGCCATAAGTTTAAGACGAAGACCGATACAGAAGTAATACTTCATGGTTATGAAGAATATAAAGAAAAGTTATTTATTCGCTTGCGTGGTATGTTTTCATTTGTCATTTATGATAAGGTAAAAGAGGAATTAATTGGTGCAAGAGATCATTTTGGAATTAAGCCTTTTTATTACTATAAACATAAAGATAGTTTTTTCTTTGGTTCAGAGATTAAGTCTTTTTTAGAACATCCTGATTTTCAAAAAGAAGTTAATAAAGATGCTTTAAAAATGTATTTGATTTTTCAATATTCTGTGCATGAAGAAACATTCTTTAAAGGGGTTTATAAGTTAAAACCAGGGCATTATTTTAAATATAAGAATGGAAAAATGACGATAAAAGAATATTTTAAAGTCGATTATCAAAAGAGTGATAAACCATATGATGTGTATAAAAAAGAATTAAAGAGTGTTTTAGAAGATTCAATTAAGTACCATCAAATCACTAGTGATGTAGAGGTAGGTTCTTACCTTTCAGGCGGGGTAGATTCTTCTTATGTCGTGAGTGTTGCAAAACCAAATAAAACTTTTTCTGTTGGTTTTGATATGCCAGGATTTGATGAAACGATGTATGCAAAAGAGTTATCTGATTTACTACACATTAAAAACTATCAAAAGAAAATTACAAGTGATGAGTTTTTCGATATATTGCCTACCATAATTTATCATACAGATGAACCGCATGCTAATCTTTCAACTGTTCCTTTGTATTTTTTATCTGAACTTGCTAGCCAAAAAGTTAAAGTTGTGCTATCGGGAGAGGGTAGTGATGAGATGTTTGCAGGGTATAACGAGTATTATGAACCTAGCATATTGCGTATGTATACGAAAGTTCCTTTGGGAATACGACAAGCAATTGGAAAAATGGTCAGTATATTCCCACATTTTCCAGGTCAAAATACACTAAAACTTTATGGAAGACCTTTTTATGAACGTTATATAGGTCATGGAACTTTCTCAAGTGAAAAAGAAGCCAATGAGATATTGGCACATGATTTAAAAAATGATGAAACGATTGCAGATGTAATTAAGCCTTATTATGATAAAGTAGCACAATTGGATGATATAACAAAGAAAATGTATATTGATATGCATTTTTGGCTACCTCAGGACATATTATTAAAGGCGGACAAAATGACGATGGCAAATTCGATTGAACTTCGTGTTCCACTTTTGGATAGTGTTTTATTTGGCTATGCTAAACAAATTCCTACGAAATATTTAGTGCGTGATAAACAAACAAAGCATTTATTCCGTGATATTGCACATGAGAAAATACCAGAAGAATGGTCAAAAAGAAGAAAACTTGGTTTTCCTGTTCCTTTTTCAAAATGGATTAGGGAAGAAAAATATTATAAAAAAGTGCAAAAAATGTTTAATAAACCATTTGTAAGTGAGTTTTTTGATAAAGAATATATTAACAATCTGTTGACAGAGCATTATCAAAATATTAAGAATAATGGACGAAAAATTTACAATATTTATGTATTTTTGATTTGGTATGACGTATATTTTAATATAAATCGTTGAATCAATCTAAAGTGCACAATTAAGTGCAATTTGATATAAAATGTGTATT
>CANOWY010000041.1 GCA_947571135.1 uncultured Mycoplasmatota bacterium | reverse complement strand
ACTAGATTTTATCTATCTTAAATTGATTTTTTTACGATGAACTGTCAAAGTGGGGTTATAATAGTAGTTTTTTTAAACGCAGCACTTTCGACAAAATAAGACCAAAACTTTCAAAAACAATAAACAAACCTTTTAATAAAAACGAAAATATGCTATATTTGATATATAAAAATACGTGATGGCGTATATACGTAGTAGGTGGTAAAATATGGTAGCAAAAAAAGTATTAAAAACGGTAGGAAAAGTTTGTTCTTTTATTGGAATCTTCTTAGTTATTTTAGTTATTACACTTTATTTAACAGTACAACTTTTTGTAAATGGACCCTCTAGTTCTGCTAGAGAACTTTTTGTTACAACCATTCTAGAAACTGGACAACTTAAATTTTTAGCGTCACTCGTTTTAAATGAGCAAGAAATTAGCGATATTGTATCCAAAAACTCTTTAAAAGATTTAGATAGTGAAGTCGATACCGATTTAATTGATATTCCTGTAAGTAGTTTTGAAAGTGACAAAGAACTTATTGAAATTCACGACATTGTAGGAAATAACTTCTCTGGAAAAATGATGATTGTAAATGATCCGTCGAAAGTAAGCATTGCAACAACTTATCCATGGGGAGAATATGGAGAAGAACTAGACAAACTAGTCAAGAAAAATAATGCTATCGCTGGAATAAACGGAGGACTATACAAATCCGATGCCAACAAAGGAGGAAGACCTCTAGGGCTTACAGTAAGTAATGGAGAAATCCAAGATATTTCTCTTGGGTATACAGGACTTTACTTAATCGGATTTGATACTGATAATATCTTGAGAATTATAAGTCTTGAAGGAAAAAATAAATCCCAAGTGGAGCAAATTGTAAAAGACGAACACATTCGTGATGCAATTGCCTTTCAAGAAGAAGCAAGTGACAAAAATAACCACTTTGTAAAACTAATTGTCAATGGTGAAAAAAGAGAATTAAATGGACTAGGGAGCGGAGCAAATCCAAGAACGGCGATTGGCCAAAGAAAAGATGGTTCTGTCCTATTCTTAGTAACAGATGGACGAGGAAAAAATGGACACTTAGGTGCAACGGCAAGTGACCTCATTGAAATAATGAACGAGTATGGTGCTATAAACGCGGCGAACTTAGATGGAGGAAGTTCTTCTACGATGTACTATAAAGATAGTTATTTAATGACCAGTGTAACCTTCTATTATTCTAATTCCTCATGGCGACTTCCAACTGCTTTCGTAGTAAAGGAGGATAACTAATCATGCCAAAGAAAAAATCTATTTACAAAAAAAGTTTACTTATCTACACTATTTCATTATTCGTTTTAGCATGTATATTTTTATTGTTTGTTTATGGCAACTTAAAGAAATATGAAAAAAACTTATTAGAACCATTACTTCTAAATACTATTCACAATTTAGACAAAAAGGAATTACAAGGCTATTTAGAACAAGCTAATCAAAGTACGAACTTACTAAAAACTTATCAAGAGATGACAAAAAGAAACGACTATAAATTTGTAAACACCGAGGGAACAAAATATGACGCTTATCTTGATGGTAGAGTGGTATTCACTATCAAATTAAAATCTCTTGGGGAGGCAAGTTGTTTAGGACTACTCCAATATGAAAAATTTGAAGTAGAAGAAATTATTCCTCATTTAGAAAATGGACTTATCTACTATGAAGTGAAAATACCAAGCAACTATACGTTATTCATCAATGGAAATGTTTATGAAAATTATACAAAGGCAGAGGAACTGCCAAACTTAGATTTTATGTACTATAACGATTCAATGCCTAAGATGGTTACTTATGAGATTAAAGACTTAGAAAGTCCTTTAAAAACCATTGAAGTAGAAAACTTTAAAGGAGAAAAAGTGCAATTAAAACAAGATGGCGTTCATTACACTTACGAAGAAACAATGAAATTAGATACTTATGAACAAGCAAAATCTATGATTGGCAACTTAGACATTGAAACCATCGCTAAAAACTGGAGTTTATTCTTAAGTCAGGATTTACAAGGGGGAAACTATGGTTTCCAAACATTTAAAAATTATTTAGTAGAAGGAACAGATATGTACAAAAAAGCCTACAACTGGGCACACAATGTAGATATTACCTTCACCTCTAAACATACTCTAAAAAATCCTCCATTTTCTAATATTCGTATTGAAAACTTTATAATTTATGGAGACTCTGCTTTCTCTTGTGAAGTATATTTAGAAAAAAATATGGTAGTTAGTGGAAAAAATCAAACTGATATTATGCACGATACATTGTCCTTTATTAAAGTAAATGGAGAATGGAAACTAATGAATATCAAGGGAATCAAGGATGGAGTAAATACAAATGAATAAAGAGGCTGTTATACTAATTCCGTGTTACAATCCAGATGAAGAAATCATGGATACTTTCATAAAAGAACTTGGCAAAAAGTATCAAAATATTGTATTTATAGACGATGGATGCAGTAAAGAACATGAGGCGTATTTCAAAAAACTAGAAAAAAAATATCCTGTTATTAAACACTACAAAAACTATGGTAAAGGAAGAGGGATTAAGAATGGTCTAAACTATATCCTAAACAATTACCCAGATTGTAAATCCATCATTACCGCCGATTGTGACGGACAACATAGTATTCAAGATATTACGAAAGTGTATAAAGAAACTCTAGAAAATCAAAATTCTTTAGTACTTGGAACAAGAAATTTTGATGATGAAAACGTTCCATTTAAATCTCGTTATGGAAATAAAATTACAAGAAATGTGTTTAAGATTTTTGTAGGACTTTCTATTTCTGACACCCAAACAGGTTTAAGAGGAATGAGTAGAAATGTAGCAGAAGCAATGCTGAGCATAAGTGGAGAAAGATATGAATACGAAACAAATGTGCTAATTGCTTGCAAAACAGAAGATATACCCATTGTAGAAGTACCTATTGAAACCATCTATATTGAAGAAAACCGTACAAGTCATTTTAATCCAATCAAAGATTCTATTATGATTTATAAACTATTTATTAAATACATTATAGTGGCACTTTCTAGTTTCTTTATTGACATTTTATTGTTTTCTTTATTCTTAATTGCGTACGATAAGATAGGGCTAACCCATCCCATTATAACGTCAACCATTACAGCAAGAATTCTTTCTTCCATTTATAACTATTTTATCAATGCCAAGTTAGTATTTAAAAAAATGAACAAATTGTCCATTATAAAATATTTTTTACTAGTATTTATTCAAATGTGGGTTTCAGCCTTTGCAGTAGCAGGTATTTGTAAAGTAATTCCAGTAAATCCAGTAGCATTGAAAATTGTTGTAGATACCTTTATTTTTGTAATTAATTTTATTATTCAAAGAGAGTTTATATTTAACAAGAAAGAAGTATAATATAGACTTTTTTTAATTCCTGTTGAAGATATAAAAAATCGGAATAGTAAAAAATAATGGAGAATATGAAGATGTAGTTAAAAAAAACGACTACTTCCTTAAAAGTTGTCTTCTATTTGGCCCCTGTAAACTAGTAGCATAATTTAAGGCATCTAGATAAGTGATTTCTATGAAGTCATATCCCTCTTCACATGGAAGAAGTGCATAATAAAATGTTTCCCCTAAATAAGGAATTTTATAAATATCAATAAATTCCCAATCATCGTTAGAGTCATCAAACAATGTAATTCTTTCAGTAATATTACGTACTTCACTGGCAACAAAATACTTAAAAAGATAAGAGATTCCAAAGGAAGCATCTTCAAAATAAAGTAAGTTTTTTTGAAGATGCTGATAAGTATCCATTAAATGATATAACCACCAAAATAGCGCTTCTTCTTGAGGTATATTTTGCTCTTGAAATTCTACTTTTAAAAGATTTACTAATGCTTCAAGATTACAATAATTTTCTTTTATATATCCTATATTTTTATCCATTAATTTTAACTTTTTTGGTGTTTGATAATCGTATATAAATTTGTCACTTTCAGTAGATAAGTCGTACCCCGTAGTGCAAAGTTTCATTTTTACTCTTGTCAAATCACTTTCCACCGTAGCATCGGCTTTATGACCAAAAAATACCCAAGCATGAGTTCCAAACATATTTTCTACTACTTTTGCATCAGAGTTTAATAATTCGTTTTGCATTTGTTTATAGGATTTAGCCCAAGAATAGCAATTTACTCTATTATCTGTAACATTTGTTAAATCTATTTCATTGTTATTAATAGACTCTAAAATCTTGGAAGCATTTTTAATATTTCTTAATCCGTCAGTAGTATTCACAAAATAATGCCTAGTATCATAAGTGAGTAATTGGCAACTGCGAATGTATAAATGTCGCTTCTTTTCTTCTAGCGACCAATGGCTATTTTTAAGTTCATTATCCAAAGTTTGTAAAATATCCATAACAATCCCCTCTTTAAAAAACAAAATTTATTATAAATATAAAAAAAAGGATAGTCAAGATAAACTTCATTTAAGTTAATTTGCTATTCCTAGTATTTTAAGTATGTTATACTAAGGGAAATTAAGGAGGAATTATTATGATGAAAAAAATAAATGAAAAAATGCAAGAATATAAATACAACATAGAAAGACAAAAATTTATGAGTCGTTGGATTTCAAATATTGGAGATATAAAAGAAGAGGAAGAAAGAATTATATGCTACGTAAGTAAAGCATTATTAAAAGGACTCACCATTACTTGTTATGGCATGCCAACAAATGAAAAATGCAAACAAAGCGTAGAGTACTATAAATTAGAAAAACCAGTTTATTATATATTTGATGGAATTGAATTTAATAATGTGAGTTTTACTTCTGTATTTAATAATGTTTTAGTTTTTAGAAATTGCACATTTAATTCAAGAGTGAATTTTGTAGATGTTAATAAAGTCGTTTTAGAAAACAATACTTATATAAGTACAGAAAAAGACGAATATCGTCCAGGCTCTTTTCTAAATGGAGACATAGAAGAACTTGTAATTCAAAATGATAATATAAAAAACCATTTTAAATGTCTTGGTATTGAAACTGATTTTGGTGTGAATATAAAGGCAAAAAGACTTACTATTTTAGATTCTACCATTAGTGCAGAAAATGAAGGACAAATTTATATAAAAGCCCAAGAAGCAAATTTTATGGATTCAACGCTAGAGGCTTCTGAAATGTATTTGGATTTAGATACTATTACCTATGCAGAAAGTTTACTTAAATCTAGTCAAGGAATAATAATTGAAAATAAGAATTGTAATTGTGACGTAGAGATGGGATTTTATCATGTTGATGCTCCATATGTAGTTTATAATGGAATTGAAATGATAAACGAAGAAAAGAAAAATCAAGAACAAAATCAAAGTTGTTTACAAGAAGCAAGAATTCCGCTAGTTCAAGTTTTTACTAATTTACAAAATAAATGCAATCAAAATATAGTAATGCAATATTTAAAGAAAGAAAATGATCAGCCGATTAGTAGGGTATTAAAAAAATAATAGAATAATAAAGGAGAAAAGAAATATGAGGAAACAAGTGAATGACTATGATAAATTTGCCGAACAAAGACATTATGATGTAACAAACGGTAAAAAATTGGCTTTACTATACGCAGAAAAACCAATGATGCTTTCTATGCTTCCAGATTTAAAAGCCAAAAGGATTCTTTTATTAGGATGCGGAACTGCTGAAGAAAGTGAATTATTAAGTAAATATAATCCTAAAAAAATAACTGGAATTGATATTTCAGAAAAATCGATTGCAATAGCAAAAGAAAGTTATCCTAATTGTGATTTTTATGTAGGAGATATGCTAAATCTTCCCTTTAAGGAAAAAGAATTTGATTTTGTTTTTAGTAGTTTAGCCATTACGCATGTAGAAGATAAAAATAAACTTTTCCAAGAAATATATCGAGTTTTAGAGGAAGAAGGAGAATTTTTGTTTTCAGTGGGTCACCCCCTTCGTTTTGCAACGGAAAAAATTAATCATAATGGCAAGACATACCATGTTATTGGTTTTGAAAAGACAACGGGGCACGTATTAGGAAACTATATGAGTTATAGAAAACAAGTAAATACTTTTGATGATAATGAAGTCCTTGAAGAATACATTGCTCCCCCTTCTTATTATTTTGAAACTTTGATGAATAATCACTTTACTATTTTAAATTTTAAAGAATCTAGATGTGTTGACGAATGCAAAGAAGTTGACGAAAATTACTACAATCGATTTCATGAAATTCCACAATGTATAGGATTTTTAGCCCAGAAAAAATAGAATGATTTCCTACCATTAAAAACTGATACACGTATCAATGTTTGAACAGATTCGTTAACGGATCGTTCATAAAAGGAGTTATGCCCTTTTTAAGAAGCAAACTCCTTTGTATTAAGTGAATTTTATTTATATTTTTTTCTCTAAATTTAGTGCAATATATTTATCAGAAATGGACTTGCAATTTGTTATTTATTTAATACCTTCTTGTGCCAAGTTTTTTTATTGCATTTAGGACATTTCATTTTTCTTCTCCTATTAATATGAGTCGAAAATAACACTCTTTTATATGTTGGGACATATTTATAATGACAATGATTACATTCATAGTAACCTGCTATTTGTTCTATTCTTATTGCATATAAAATGCCAATAGCAAATGGGATAATACCAATGAAAATTAATGCAACTCTTAACCAATTTTCCATACTAACAAATGATGCGGTAAATATACAAACAAACATAATAATTGATATTATTATACCAATAAATATTTCGAGAGTTAATAACTCTTTATCCCTCTGCTCTTTAATTTTTGTTATTTCAAGTAAATGTTCTTCCAGTTTTTTTTCATTTTCTTTCATATCTACAATTTCACCACTAAATAGATCATTTATAGAAATAGCAAGTATTTTACATAAATCAGGCATATTATTAGCATCTGGTAAACAAATACCATTTTCCCATTTAGAAATTGCTCTATCCGTGATATTTAACTTTTCTGCTAATTCACTTTGCGTTATATTTTTTTCTTTCCTTTTTGTACTTATAAATTTTCCTATTTTAATTTGATCCATATAGTGTTTCTCCTTTCATGATTCAACTATATATTAAACTATAAAAATATAACACGAACTAGAAGTTGAGTTTAACAAAATTCAATATGTAGTTTTGATATTTTAGGTATCTTTAATAGTTTTTCTTTAACACATAAAGGAAATTCTAAAGGTTCTATGGTTATTTTCATTTGTGAAACCTCCTTTCAAACATGAAAAAATCCCATATCAACGAGTGATATAGGATAAATTTGAAAATATAAAACTCACACGAGGGTGTGAGTAATTCTCTCAATGGAGCCTTAACGATACACGTATGCGAAAAATTGTACTCCCAAGATTGATTAAATCAACTGATAAATTAATTATAGCAAATATCAGAATTATTTCAAGTGGGAGTATGGCTATTTTCTGCAAAATATAGTATAATTCCATTAGTAATATAAAAATAAGAGGTGAAAATATGGGTGAATTATATCATGGAAGTTCAGAAAAAGGAATTACGAGGCTAGAACCACATAGATCAACACATGGGAACTATGTTTATGCAACGCCATATAAAGAATTAGCAATTATTTTTTCAGGAAGATGTGGAGATGATTGTACTTATGCCTTATATAGAAATAACGAAAATGAACCATGGCAAATGGTAGAAAGAATACCTGAAGCATTTAACACAATGTTTAGTAATAGTTCATCAATTTATACTTTAGATGATACGACTTTTAAAGATATACATACTGGATTTGCAGAAGTTGTTTCTGAAGTTGGTGTTAATACTGAAAGCGAGGAATTTCTTGAAAATGTTTATGATGCTATTAAAAAAATAGCAAATAATGGTAAAATTCAGTTATATATATATCCAAATAAACCTAAAGAAATACCACAAGATAGTTCTGATTTGATTGATAAACAAATAAGGCAAGATCAAAGAAGTAATAGCCCTATTACTAAACAATCCTTTGAAAGAATAGTATTGTTACATCCTTATTTGATAGATAAAGTAAATCAAAAAATGATTGAATTAAATTTGAATGCAGAGCCATATAGAAAAGAAGATTTAATAAGCTTATTTACAAATACCATGATCAGACAAGCAATAAATCCAGATAGAGAACAATATTTAAAATCTATTGTTATTTCTATTTCAAGTATTTACCCTGATTTATTACCTATATTAAATGAAAGATTATCTTTTTTAGATAAAACTAAAGAAGAAAAAATATCATATATAATAGATGAATTATCTAGTAAATTTAAAGATATACCAATAGAATTAATTCAACAGGAAAAAGAAAAATATTTTAATGATACTAGACCTTTTTCACAAATTGGAAAAGAAATAATTGAATTTTCAAGAAAATTGTTGCTTGCTGAGCAAATCATTAACACACCAATTAATCAAGAAATATTAGATAACTCAATTTTACTAATTGGTCCTATGGGAACAGGGAAATCCACTATTTCTAAAAAACTTAATGAAGCAACTAATATGCCTAGAATTTCTTTAGATGATAGAAAACAATTACAAGATTTTTATCATAATAGAGGTAGATTTACTAATTTTAAAGATTTTGAATTTTATTTAACAAGTAGTGTTCTTACTTCTTTACAAGAACCATCAATTATAGATTTTGGTGCTGGACATTCAGTATACGAAAATCCAATAATGTTTTATGAAATGCAAAGACTAATAGGCAAGTTTAAAAATGTTGAATTAATATTACCTTGTGAGAATAAAGATGAATCACTTAGAATAGTTAATGAAAGAATATGTTCTAGAGATGGCAATGGACAACAAAATGCTTTTGATATAAATAGACATTTTATTGAAAGCCCTTGCAATTATGAATTAGCAACTGATGTGATTTATACTCAAAATATGACTCAAGATGAAATAACAAATGCAATTCTTAAACAAATGTCTAGTAAAAATATGGATCAAAATGGTTCAATTAAAATGTAAAAAGACAATTAGGTTATAAACTCCTAGAATTGTCTTTTTCTTTGATTAAATCTTTATCAAAATTATTAAGATTATCTTCTATGGATTCAGAGTGTTTTCTAATTTCTTTACAATAATTATCTAGTTTACGAAGTTCTTTAATTTTTGGCTGAATATAATTTATTTCAGCAAGTATTTCAGATTTTTTATTTTCAGTTTTTGCCCTATGATATCGTTTCCATAGATTTTCTCTTTTGCCCATAAGATTTTGATATTTTTCATAGTTATTTTTAGCAAATGATTCTAAATCTCCTTTAGTTTCAATTTTAT
>CANOWY010000040.1 GCA_947571135.1 uncultured Mycoplasmatota bacterium | reverse complement strand
GCAAACAAAAAGCGATACATTCTTTATGAACATATCACTTTGTCAACAATCTGAAATCTAATATGTTAGATTTCTTCAATTTTCATTAAATTTGTTGTTTTCGTAACACCTGTTGGAAAACCACCCGTAATGACAACAATATTTCCTTTTTCTAAATTCATATATTCTTTAGCAGAAACAACACTTTTATCTAAAACTTCATCAACAGAATTTAAAATAGGTACAAACAGTGGATAAACACCCCAGTTTAAGGCTAGTCTTCTTCCTACTTCTTCATTTGGACATGCTGCAAGAATAATGGAATCTGGTTTTAAATTACTAATTTTTCTTGCCGTAAAACCACTTACCGTTGCCGCAATAATGGCTTTCGCATGCAAAATATTTGCACTTTCTACAACACTATATGCAATTGTTTGAGTAATGCCAAATTTCTTTTTATAAGCAAATAAATGTTCAAAAGAAGTAGATTTTTCCGTTTCTTCACAAATACTTGCCATAAATTTTACAGTTTCAATTGGATGATGCCCTACTGTAGACTCTCCAGATAACATAACCGCATCTGTTCCATCCAAAACTGCATTAGCAACATCACTAATCTCCGCTCTTGTTGGACGAGCATTCTTTTTCATAGATTCTAACATTTCGGTTGCCACAATACAAATCTTTCCTTGTTCGCGACATTTTTTAATCATTTCTTTTTGAACAAGTGGCAATGTTTCCATACGAGTTTCCGTTCCTAAATCCCCACGAGCCACCATAACTCCTTCAGAAACCTCTAAAATTTCTTCTAAATTATTTACACCAATTCCATTTTCAATTTTACAGATTATAGGCATATCTTCTTTGCCTTGTTCCTTTAAAATCTCACGGACTTCTAAAACGTTTTCCTTATTAGAAACAAAAGAAATAGCCAAAATATCTCCATCATGATGACAAGCATAAATAATATCTTCACGATCTTGTTCGCTTACATAAGGCATATCTAGTAAAACATCTGGAGCACTCAAACTCTTCTTATTTCCAAGAATTCCCCCATTAATAATCTTACAAGTTAAGCCGTCTTCTTCTTTAGATATAACTTCCACTTTCATAAGACCATTTTCAAGTAAAATAGCATTTCCAACAGGAATAGAATCCAAAGCACTTGGATGATTGACACTAATTCTTTCCTCTGTCCCTAAAACTTCTTCTTTTACAATACGAATCGTTTTTCCTTCTACTAAAGTAATTTCGCCATTTTCTAACATACCACTACGAAATTCTGGTCCTTTTGAATCATACAAAATAGCAACATTGGCACCTGTTCTTTTACGAACCTCTTTAACCGTTGCAACACATTTTTCTCTCTCTTCAATAGTAGCATGAGTAAAATTAATACGAGCAACATCCATTCCTGCTTGTACCATTTTTTCCATCACTTCTACTTCATTACTAGCAGGTCCAATACTACAAATAATTTTCGTTTTTTTCATGTACTTCACTCCTTAAAATCAACAAGAATCATTTTATCATATGAAAAAGCCAATGTAAATGAAACAAATTTATTTTACAAAATAAAAAGGATTACACTTTAACTAAAGTAACCCTTTACAAAAACAAAATATTTATTTCTTAGATGATTTTTTACTCAATTCTTCCATAATTTCATTTTTGGTAGCATTATTATGAAGAATAACAATTCCTACACCAACAGCAGTAATTGCAACATTCCATAAAACAACTGCAACAGTATTACTACTTGTTCCTTTTTTCTCTGCTTTATTAATTTCTTCAAAAACATCATAACGATTTTTACTATTCGCTAAAGCCGTAACAGCCGCTTCGATTTCACTATTAATAGAAGAAGCATAGCCTAAAAATGATTTATCTCCTATTACAATATAAGGAACACCTCCAGCCTCATCTCCTAAAAAAGTAGCCACTGTATTTAATAACTTCTTATTATTAGAGTCGTTCCAAGTTTCAAATGATACTAATTTAATGTTATTATTAAATTTACCAATCAAAGTATTTCCAACATACTCCAAAAATTCTTCACAATGGGCACAACCTTGTCCTCTAAATAAATAGATGACTACTTGGTTATCATTTTCTTTATAATTACTTAAATCTGCCTTAATCCCTTCTGCCTTTAGAGTTTCTTCCAAATTTGTCGTGTTATACTTTGATAAATCTATTGAGGCTGCAAACACTTGTAAAGGAAGCAACAAAATAGCCATTAACCCAATAATAAACTTCTTTTTCATAAAAACACCTCTTTCTGCTTGGTATTATAACGCATTTTTTCCTATTTTTCAAAATTTTTGTCTATTTTAAATTTGTAAATCCTTTTCATATAGATTTTTATAAACAGCACACTTCTTTAAAAGGGCTTTATGCGTACCACTATCTATTACTTTTCCATCCTCTACTACATAAATACAATCACTATCAATAACAGTAGATAATCGATGGGCTACAATCAAAATGGTATAGTCTCCTTTTAAATTTTCTATTGCATTTTGAATCTCACTTTGCGTTTCATTATCAAGCGCACTTGTGGCTTCATCAAACAAAATAATTTCTGTTTTCATAAGCAAGGCTCTAGCAATGGCAAGCCTTTGTTTTTGACCTCCAGATAAAATAACGCCATTTTCCCCAATTTTTGTGTCATACTTTTCTGGAAGTTCCATTATAAAATCATCTATACAAGCCATTTTACAAGCCTTACGAATTTCTTTCATAGTAGCATTTTCCTTGGCTAATAACAAATTCTCTTTAATAGAAAAATTAAAAATATACGGATTTTGTGTAATGATGGACATATTGTTACGGATAGAATCACAATCAAGTGCATTGATATTATGTCCATCTAAAAACACTCCTCCTTCTTCTACTTTATACAACCTAGTAATCAAATTAAATATTGTGGTTTTTCCTGCTCCACTTTTTCCTACAAAAGCCACTTTTTGATTCGGATGAATTTCAAAACTCATTTGCTCTAATACTTTCCTATCATTATATTTAAAAGAAACATTATCAAAACGAATATTTCCTTCCAACTTTTTCACTTTTGTATTTCCAAATGTTTCTTTTTTAAACCTTTCATCTTCGATAACTTCATAAATGCGATTAGCAGACACTGTAAACTTTTTATTATATTCTAAAAGTTGTACCACACCCGTTAAAAGATTCTTTATCTTAGACTGATAATTATACAAAATAACAAAGGTTGGGATTGTAAGAAGACCTTTGCTATGAAGAAAAATACCAAAAAGAATCATGAAAAAATCCGTAATGCCCTGTACATTATTGGCATAATAATTGTATTTATTTCTTATCTTAACCATTTTAATTTCCTCATTAGAAGATTCCACAATCTTAGCAGAAGTTTGTTTTAAAATAGCCTCGCTTGCATTTAAAACCTTAATATCTCTTATTCCTCTAACCAACTCACTAGTAAGACCTGTCTTTTTCTCTTGCAATTTCTTCCATTTTTTTTGAATTTCGTATTGCTTACTTAACCTCTTTTTATTAATCAAAAATATACTCATAGAAACAGCAATGGCATAAAAGAAAAAATAACGATTCAAGAAAAAAATAGCCACTAAAACACCTACATTTGAAATAACATACGAAATCCAATAAGTATATTCCATAAACATTCCTGAAATGTCTTGTGTATCACGATTTAAACGATCGATGAAAACGCCTGAAGATTCTTTATCTATTTCTTTTACCTCTAACTTTAACGTTTCTTTAGCAATAGCAACTTGCAAATTAACAAGTGTTTTTCGATAAACCACACTATAAAATACACTTTTAAAATAATACACATTGCTCAAGATAAACTCAATTCCAAACACCGCCAAAGCCGAAAAGAAAAGTTGTTCCATCATTCCATCTGTAATATTCAAAATCATTTTAGCAGAAACTAAAGGCAAAATAGCTCCAATAATCGCCTCTAAAACGCTGACGAAAGCATAACCTACTAAATTCCACTTTGCTTCCTTAATGTAACGCCAAGTTTTTTTTATATTTTGAAAAAAAGTGGCATTTTTATTGATTTTCACAGTAAAACCTCCTTAAAAAGAATTTAGAATCATTAACTTAACGTTTTCTAATTGTAACACATTTTTTACTTTTCAAAACTTATAAATTGTCTCCCCATAGAATTAAAACTACTTTCCAATTGTTCCTTTGGTATAGGAATATTTTTTTCTTCTTTTAACGGATCATTAATATAATAGAAATCTTCATCCATTCCAGTTAAAACCACTGTATGAGAATTTTTAGGATATGTATAAGTAAATTTATAATCAGCACTAAACCAATTATAAACACTATCAGACTCCTGATAATCCATCGTAACCCAAATCACAACTGGATATTCATACGCCGCTAAAAAATACAAAGGCATCTTGTTAGAAGCACTTATTTTTAAAAAAATTTCATTTTTTTTATGATAATTGTCTAGTATTTTGTTAACAGATTCGGCTATCACTGGTTCAAAAGTTCCCCATCCTCTAGTTTCACTCGAAGGATCTCCAGCATATACTTTGGATGGATCAGGACCATACCTTACTCCATCTTTTTCATATACAGTATCCTTTTCTAAATAATTCTCTATAAAATCATCTAAAGTAATTGAAATTCCTACATAATTTAGCAGCATGACAGCACTAGCAGATTCACATCCATTTGGATACTTAGGATTTTGTAAAACCAAAGGCACATCTTTTATATTAGCGTTTTCTTTCCTATAATTTTGATACTCTTGCACAGTTCGAAAATAGAAATTATAAGGAAATGGACGACCCAAATCAATTTCCAAAAGAGGATTAAAAATATTCACTTGATTATTTTCTTTTTGAACAAGATAATCCGTAATAATTTTTTGCGTTGTAAAATAATCTTCAGATAAAGGTGGAATAAGAGCAGACTTTAATTTTTCTTGCTCTTTATGATAGATTTTTAACCAACATACATTAGATACAACAAGCAATACTGCCAAAAATAAGATTATATATTTTTTACTTATCCTCATAAAATTCTTCCATTCTTTTATAAAAATTATAACATTTTTTTAAACATATTAAAACTCAAACGCAAAAGTTTGAGTTTCTATCAAAAATGGTGCCCTAAAAGAGGACGTACAACAACTTTTGAAGATTATAATTTATCTTGATTATGTCAAATCAATTATATCTGCAAAATGTCTTGTTCCTTTCTCAATTATTTTTATTTTATTTAATTCAATCAAATGATCTATTAAAAATAAATAAAGCCAATCTCCTGCATTATTAATAACTCTTTTTATCATGCAATCAGCAATTAAACTTGCTATTGTGCATAATCCTTCTTCTCTCAGAATATTTAGAATATTATCATAATAGTCAGCATATTTTTTGTTTTTAACTTTTCCTTCATCAAGCACTCTAAGTTCACTATTTATTTCAAATAAATTCTCCCATTGATTTGAAAATAATTGTATCTCCTCTTCAGATAATGACTTTTCATAATTTAATAAAGATTCAATTTCTTTATAATCTAAAGTATTAATACTCGATACACTCTTATAATCACTAGAAAAGATAACACTTATCTTGTTTGTTTTATCTTTTAAAAAGTTACATAAAAATAATAATAGCATATAGTCATCATCATCCTTTTTAGAAGACCATATTCTGATTTTAGTATCACTGTTAACATTGTCCAATAGTTCATTGAAAGCTTCAATATAACTAGAATTGCTATCATGACAACATTTTCTTAAAAAATCTAAACGATTCTCTTTAATATCTCCAACAGATAATCTCATCCCAAGAGAATAAATTGTATAATCTCGTATTTTTTTACTTATGTAATATTGTTTTAAACATCCTGCTCCACCGAAGTTTTCACAAATATCAATCATTTATTTGCCACCTTATCTGAATCTTTGAAACATTCACACGTTCATTGATTTTGTCAATGTACAAGTGTGTTTTTCTAAATTGACAAAATCAATTTAATTTTTGTAAATATTCTATCATAAATTTGTGTATATTAAAACTCGAAACATAAAAGTTCGAGTTTCTATCAAAAATGGTGCGAGTGACGTAGTAATCTACAACTTTTCGCAAAATCAACGAATTTGATATATAAAATACCAATCACGTATAATATTTTATCACAAATTATATCACATGTGTTAAAAATATTGTTTTTTTATGATAAAATCTTATTATAAGATATTTTTAAAATTTAATGGAGGTGGAAAATGATAAATATTTGCAATATTTCTGAAAATTTTAATAAATACAAAAATAACATAATAAGTCTTTTAGTAGATTATTATGGTCAGGAATATTATGATTTAATTAATGAAAGAATAAATTCAACTTATATTGATTTTTCTAGTACTCCTGTTGAAGATTATAAATATGCTATGGAGCATAATAATGAAATTAGTTCTTTTGATAAAATAATAATTAGGTTAAGATATAAACTATATACAGACTTAGAAAAAAAATCTAGAAAAAATAATTTTGATTTATTAACTAAATATATTTCAGATAGTCTATTAATAAGTGATCTTAGCAAAATTAAAAGTAATGAGGAACTTTTTTTATCATTATTTTCTGATGAAAATTTTAATAGTGGACTAATTGATTCATTTAGTTCAAAAAGCACAGATTTATTAAATGATAATAGTGTTCCTACATGCATAAAAGAAAGTATAAATAATGATCGAGAAAAGTTCAAGGAGATTTCTAAAAACTTAGGAATTGATATTTCTAGATTAACTTCAGATCTTGTTGACAAATTCCTTGATTATAGAAAAGAACTTCAAGGAAATCATAAAAACTATATTGCAAAGAATTCTCAATTTGGAAAAAAGATGTTTAAAGCTATTAAAAGTGAATTTAATTTAGAGTTGCAGCCTGAAATTCTAAGTATTATCAGTTTCATAGAAAATGCTTATGCTGGAAATATCATTGTTGAAAATGACAATAATATTTCATTTTATAGTTATATTAGAATACCTTTAATACATTTAATAAATATAGGTGTAAAAGGATTAGACGTTAATATTATCCATGAACTAATTCATAAAATTGAAACAGATAAAAATCGTGTTGGAATATCAATATTAAACGATGAAAATACTAATGATATTATAAATGAAATAAGAACTCAAAAACTTGCAATACATATTACTAGAAAATTACATGAACAAGGAATTTTTATTTATGATAATCCTAATGATTACAAAATTGAAGGAGAATCAACTTATGAATGGATGTTCCCGTTATCTGAAAGTCTTCTAGAAGAATTTGAAGATATTTTTTCTAGTTGTGCTATCAATAATGATCTTGAAAAATTAAATGACTATTTTGGTTCTTCTTGGGTTACATATTCTGAACATATAAATAATGTATATAATACTAATATGTATCTTTATTCTAGATTTGGCAAAAATCCAAATATTCAATTAGATGAAAGTGTTACTTCTATGATAACTGATATGGAGTTGGTATCCAGAAAAGGAGGAATAAAAAATGTTTGAAAATTTAATTAAAATTGTTGTTTCATATACTGAATTAGGAATTAATAATTTACTAATAATTGATAATATAAATAACACTATTTCATTTAATGAAAAATGCATCAAATTTAACTCAAATGATTTTTCTGATTTTCTAAATACTTTTTTAAGAATCATACGAGAATGGGAAAATAAAGATATTGATAAAAACTTCAATAATAATTTTGTTTTAAATATAAGATTTTTCGAAAATAAAAAGGAATATAATTTATGTATTAATAATATTCCGGATAATTTTGATAGTTTTTTAAATTTAGTTAATAAAATCAATTCTTAAGAAGATTTCAAGCATTAACGCTCAAAATCTTCTTTTTCTAATGTTTCACTTTCTTTTGAATAATTAGATTTAGGTATTCCCATTATATCTTCATAATTCTCTTTATCTAATGCACCATGATTATATAATTCTTTAGCAAATTCCTTATATTTATTACCTTTAATTCTAAAGATTTTATCCATAAGAAATTGAATAAGATTATAAAACATATCCTTAAAATATTTGAGTTTAGAAGATAAATTTTTATTTTCATCTTTTAAATCATCAATAATAGTTTTGCTTTCTTTTAACTTTTTATTTAAAGAAATATTTTCTGATTCTAAATTTGAATTTACCATTGTAAGATGAGAGATTTGTTGTTCGCTTCTAAAGAGATTAAAATCCATTTCTTCTAAAGTTACTGATAATTTTTGTATTCTTTTGTACTCTTTGTTAGTATTACCTACTTGCTTAACAAACTCATCAATTTTTTCTTTTTCATCAAGAGATAATACACATTGATTTTTATTAAAACCTTTAACTTTGACATTATCTAATATTTCTTTTATTTCTTTGGTAGAACTTTCTAATTTATTAGATTTGTCTTTAGCTCGTTTTAAATTATTCTCATGGATTTTAAGTTCTTTCTTTAATTTAATATAATCTTTTTTATTATAATCTTCATTTCTACCTTCCATTTTTTCATTTAAAATATCATTTAGGCCATATTCTTTATTATAAGTTTCGATACAATGTACTCTCATTTTATCTTGTAAATCTCGAAGAGTAATTTTAGTAAATACATCTGATTTTCCAACTTGTTTATTCATACCATATTTATTTTTATATTTAATTGGTACACCTATAATATGCAAATGAGGACAACTCTCATCATAATGAATAATGGCACTTGCTATCTTAAAATTTGGAGCTAATGTTTCTAATTTTTTCACTTGTTCTTTAAATACATTAGTCATTTTCTTTTTATAATTTATATCTTTTCTTTCCCAATATTCAAAATTTCCAAGTTCAATTATAATCTCAACTGCTAAATCACTTTTAGAGTTATCACCAACATGAGTAAAGTAGTCTTTAATCTTTCTGTCATCTCTAACTTGTCTATTATTATATTCAATTCTTGCTTCTTCAAATTCATCTTTATATAGCTTTTTAACATCATTTATAATTGAATTAGTACCTCTAATAAATTCAATGTCTTTTTCTCTATCATCATATTTTCTACAATTATGATTGTCTGCTTTTGATAAACCAGCAGAGTTTTGAATAGCATTATTACCTTTAGAAGTTGTACCACTTAAATTAGTTTTAGCACTTTTTCTAACACTATTTTTCTTGTTTTGGTCGTTACTCACATGCAAAGAATAACCTAAACTAGCTATATAAATCACATCTCCTTTCTTTGGATGTTTTTAGGTATATTTTGTTGTGACAAAATATTTAACCCCCTAGGTATTTTGACACAAGCATCAAAATAACCTCGTGGGCTAAGGACACCTTAGAATCCGTTACTTTATTCCATATTGTTTTAAAACTTCGTAATAAAACAAAATTACATAAAGATTAGGAAGAAACAACTTCTTCGGAAGTTTCTTCTTCCTCTTCGTAGGTCGTACATTCTGCTAATCCAATAGCATTAGCAGGTTTCACAATAGTAGGTTTTACCTCTCTAGTAAGTATTCCATCAGTTTTATCTGGAATATATTTAAACACTGCTTCCTCATCTTCAAGAATTGTTCCACTATCCTTATTGATATATAGAACACCTAAATGGTATTCTTTCATCTTCATGTCTGGATCTATCTCTCTATAATTTTCCATAGGGAATATTCTTACGATTGCTTGGCTATCTTCATCTATATTGA
>CANOWY010000039.1 GCA_947571135.1 uncultured Mycoplasmatota bacterium | reverse complement strand
ATGGAAGTGTCGAACATGAGGTAAGACTATGGTTAGATGAAAGTGCAGGAAATGACAGTCAAAACGGAACATTTTATAGTAAAGTTGTAATTGACGCTAGACAAAACCAAAATGTAATGGCAAAGTTGAGTGATTATATAATAGAACAAATGGAAGAAGATGCATCTATAGAAG
The DNA here is from genome assembly GCA_947571135.1 of uncultured Mycoplasmatota bacterium. Classification (GTDB taxonomy): domain Bacteria; phylum Bacillota_I; class Bacilli_A; order RF39; family UBA660; genus MGBC108787. The sequence goes on along the minus strand of CANOWY010000039.1, from coordinate 9,729 downwards.
AGTTTAGCCATGAAGCAACAAGTCAAACGCCTGCATTAACAGATTATCGATATACAGGAAGTAATCCCAATAATTATGTATATTTTGGATGTGAAGAAAACTGTACAGCAGAAAATCTATATCGAATTATCGGAGTCATACCAACACAGAGTGAAGTTGGTGGAGAATATGAAAATAGAGTGAAATTGATTAAGTCTGACAATTATATAGGAAATAATTATATATACGCCTCTTCTGGATATACTCCTAGTGGTTATGGATATAATTGGTTTTCTAATAATGCAAATAACAATAAATGGGAAGAAAGTACAATAAGTACAAAAGTTTTAAACGAAGAATATTGGAATAGTTTGGGAGAATATCAAAAATATATTCTAACTAGTATATGGTATCTGGGAGCACCATTAGGTACAAATAAAGATACATATTCACCAAAAGATTATTATAATAACGAAAGAGGTAATGTGCAATGTACGAGCAAAGGAAACCTTAATTTATTATCTAATGTTTCTTTAATGTATCCAAGTGATTTTGGTTTTTCATTAGGATTAGCGTATCAAAATGAAAGTATTAATACTAATTTTGATTCTTATAAAAATGTATGGTTATATAATTTAGGATCTAATTATAGAGAATGGACAATGACAGCAGACGGAAATTATCATTATGCGGCCTCCTTTGTAATTTATGCCACTGGTCTAACGTTTAATAATATTAGTTATTCTGATTATCATTGCTATAATATTCGCCCTACTTTCTATTTAAAAGAAAATGTTTTATACGAAAGTGGAGAAGGGACTCAAGAAAGTCCATATAGAATTAGTATTCAATGAACAAAATCAATTTAAAAGATTTGCGTAAAAGTTGTCATTTAACCCAACAAGAATTAGCTAGAAAAGTAGGGATTGCGCAGCAACAATATTCTCTTTATGAAAAAGGAATAAGAAAAATCTCCTTAGAATTGTTCTTAAAAGTATTAGAAGTTTGCAACTACAAATTTACGATAACAAAATAAAAAAGTGTCTTAGTTTAAAGATACTTTTTTATTTTACAGGATCATGGGTAATGTGGTTAAACAAAAGTCCAATATTGATTAAACCACAAATACCAACTAAACTATAAACTATTCTAGTAATTACACTATTTTCCATAAATAAAGCCTCAACTAGATTAAAATCGAAAAAACCGATTAAGCCCCAGTTAATAGCACCAATGACGGTAAAAACTAGACATACTTTATGAACAGTTTCCATTTTATCACTCACCTTTATTTTTAATATGAACATTTTTTTCTACATTATACATGAATATTTTACATAAAGAAAAATATAGTTAATTAGAAAAGGAAAGTGGTTAAGTGAAAAAAATAAGTATATTATCATTACTACTCTTATTTTTAACATTTGGTTGTGGAAAAGTAGATGTAGGAAAAGTAAAAAGTGACTTTGAAGACAAGGTAAACAAATCAAAATCGTATTTACTATCTGGAACAATGGAAATTATGAACAATGACGATACCTTTGTTTACACTGTAGAAGCGTCTTTCTTAAAAGATGATTATTACAAAGTAAGATTAGTCAATCAAACTAACAATCATGAACAAGTCATATTAAAGAACGATGATGGCGTATATGTTGTAACACCAAGTCTTAATAAGTCATTTAAATTTCAAAGTGAATGGCCAAGTAATTCAAGCCAATCTTATCTATTAACACCTTTACTAAACGATGTAAAAAATGATGCTGAAACAACCCTAGAAGAAACTGATAACAACTATGTATTAAAATCAAAAGTAAATTATCCAAATAACACAGAATTAGTTTATGAAAAAATTTATTTTGATAAAAATATGAATCTTGAACGCATTGAAGTATGCAATAACGATGATACTGTTAAAATTAAAGTAAATGTTAAATCTTTAGACTTAAAAGCAGGGCTTGATAAAGATGACTTTGTATTAGAAGATTTAATCAGTAAAGATTGTTGTAATACAAATACTTGTGAAGATAATAACACATGTGAAAATAAAGAAACAACAACACCAGACAAAAAGACGGGAGCAATAGAAGATATTATTTATCCACTCTATATTCCAAGTGAAACCTATCTGACAAGTAAAGAAGTTATGGATACTGATACAGGAGACAGAGTAATACTAACATATAGTGGAAGTAAAAACTTTGTTTTAGTAGAAGAAGTTGCTGCAACAAGTAAAGAATTTGAAATTATTCCAGTATATGGAGATCCTCTTCTTCTAAATGATTCTGTTGCAGCGTTGCAAGCAAATTCAATTCATTGGACTAGTAACAATATGGAATACTATCTAACAGGAAATGATTTATCAGAGGGGGAACTCTTATCTATCGCAACTTCACTTACAAATGCAGATGTAGTAACAAGTAAACAAGTAGAGAAATAGTTTTAGGGCTATTTCTTTTTACTTTTGCTTAGGATATGGTTTTCGTTCATTGGTGATTCCAATTAAGTAATCAACACTCGTATTATAGTAATTTGCAAGTAGTACTAACTTATCAACAGGAATTAAACGTAATCCTGTTTCGTATCTAGAGTATTGCACTTGAGAAATTTTTAAAACTTTTGCAACTTCTTTTTGTGTTAAATCTTTATCATCTCTAATTTCTTTTAACCTTTCAAGCATTTCTCCACCTCAAATACATTTTACTTATAACCAAATAGTTATGCTTGATTTTAAAACCATTTGGTTATAAAATAATTTATATAACCGTATGGATATAAAAGAGGAGAAAATTATGAAATTGAATAAATTTGCTAAAAATACTAAAAGAACAAGAATAGCAATAGGCTGTACAATAGGATTAATATTACTAATAGGTGCAATCTCTTTTTATAAAACATTTGCACTTTATGAGGAAACAAAAGAATTTAATGTATTAAAAGGACGTGTACCAGATTTTAGAAAAACATTTAGTGATTATATTATCGAAAAAAGAAGAATAGATTCATCTATAATAAAATTTTTTCATTTAGCGACAGAACAAACGCCTGCTTTAACAGATTATAGGTATGTAGGAAAAAATCCAAATAATTATGTATGTTTTGGAAGTGAAGATAGTGTTTGTCCTGAAGATAATTTATATCGGGTGGTAGGAGTAATGCCTATTCAATCCAGTGAAAATGGTATATATGAAAATAGAGTAAAATTATTTAAATATCGAAGTTACCTCAAAACAAATGGTGATGGATTAAACAATTGGAAATATTCTACCTATTACACTTTATTAAATGATACATTTTGGAATACATTAGAAGAATATCAAAACTATATTGAAGATGCTAAATGGTACCTTGGAGTTTCTGCAACAGTAAATACTATAGAAGAATTATATAATAATGAAAGAAGTGGAAATAATTACAGTATAAATAAAATTGCTTTACTGAATGTAAGTGATTATGGATTTTCTACAAATAGAGATACTACAACAGATGAAAATATCTGCATAACTTCGGATATAAATAAATGGTCTAATGATTGCGCAACGAATAGTTGGATTTATGAATATAAAGGCACATATAGCGCTGGCAAATGGTTACTAACACCTTCTCCAATGAAAAGTTCATGGATGATACTAGAAGATTATTCTACCTACACAGGAAAAGCAAGTTATTCAGGTGCCACTTCTTATGGCATGGATTATCACCCAACCTACTATTTAAAAGCAAACGTAATGTATAAAAGTGGAAGTGGTTCATTAGAAAATCCCTATAGAGTTACATTTTATTAGCAATGCAATAAAATTGACTAAGCAAATTTTTCCAAAATCATTTAAATTTATGTTATACTTATGCTAATCAAAGGGTGATAAAATGAAAAAAATTGAACAAGCATTTCATAAAATTATTTTTACAGAAATGGTATTTTCTGTTATTTATGCTATTTTAGGTCTTATTATATTTTTATATAGTGATATGACTAATAAAACAGTAGGATTACTGATTGGAATTTTCTTGTTAATAAATGGATTTCTGACTATTTTTACTTTTATCGATAAAGCAAAAATAAATCTTTTTCATTACAATTTATTTTTTGGTATAGCAAGTATTATTTTAGGAATCTTTATTATGTTTAACCCATTATCGATTTTAAATTTTTTAAATATCACTTTGGGGATTTGGCTAGTAGTAGAAAGTTTAAATAAGATTTTTTATTTCTTTTCTTTGAAAAAAATAAAAGAAAGTAGTAGTAAAGTAATTTTAGTATCTGCAATACTATTGTTTTTTCTCGGAATTACAATAATTGTAAATCCTTTCAGAAGTACAGTTATTACAAAATCAGTAGGTGTATTTGTAATGCTCTATAATATAGTAAATCTAAATGATTTGGTTTTATTAAAACGTAGAAGCAAAAACTTTTTAAAACTATTTAAGTAAAATAGAGGGGTTACCTCTGTTTTTTATTTGCTATTTTTAATTACATTGGTTATACTATATATAGAATAAGAAGGTGTGGTTATGGCGCATATTAAGGATATTTATGCAAGAGAGATACTAGATTCTAGAGGGAATCCAACCATAGAAGTAGAAATGATATTAGATAATAATATTACTGTAACTGCATCTGTTCCAAGTGGCGCATCAACAGGTAGTAGAGAAGCACTTGAATTAAGAGATCATGATGCAACAAGATACCATGGCAAAGGTGTTTTAGCAGCAGTCATTAATGTTAATCAAATTATTAGACCAAAGTTAATAGGGAAGGAACTAGACCAAACTAAAATAGATCGATTTTTAATTGATTTAGATGGAACTCCTAATAAAAGTAGGCTAGGAGCAAACGCGATATTAGGAGTATCGTTAGCATCTATAAAAGCCTTAGCAAAAGATAGTGGAAAAGAATTATATGAATATATTTCTGGAGGCAAAGTGTCTTTACCTGTTCCTTTTATTAACATTATTAATGGAGGAGCACATGCTAATAATAGTTTAGACATTCAAGAATTTATGATTGTACCTATGCAAAAAGGATTTAAAGAAAAAATTCGTTGTGCATCTGAAATCTTTATAACTTTAAAAAATATTTTAAAAAAAAGAAAATTAAATACATCTGTTGGAGATGAAGGTGGATTTGCTCCTGATTTAGAATACAATAGTCTTGCTCTTGATTTGATTATTGAAGCATGTACAGAAAGTGGCTATATTCCAGGTCGTGATGTGTTCTTTGCATTGGACATTGCCGCATCCGAAATATATGATAAAGAAACGAAATCCTATCGATTAGATGGCAAAAAAATATCCAAAGAAGAATTGACAAAATACTATTTAGCATTAGTGAAAAGATATCCCATAATAAGTATTGAAGATCCTTATCATGAAGATGACTTTGAAAGTTTAAGCAAATTAACAAAATTAATAGGGAAAAAAGTAATGATTGTAGGAGATGACTATTTTGTCACCAATGCAAAATACTTGAGTTTTGCTATTGAAAATAAAAGTGGAAATGCGATTCTTTTAAAAGCAAATCAAGTAGGAACCATCTCAGAAATGGTGAAAACTTGTTTTTATGCTAAAAAAAATAACTACAAAACAATCATTTCACATCGTAGTGGAGAAACACTAGACACTTTTATTGCAGACTTTGCTGTAGGATTAAACCTTCATTTTATCAAAAGTGGTTCTATGTCAAGAGGAGAAAGACTTGCTAAATACAACCGTTTATTAAAAATAGAAGAAGATTTAAAAAGACAAAAAAGTGACAAATAGTGACTTTTTTTATACAAAAATATAGTATTTTTTTATAAATTCTTAAATGCTTTTATAGCCTTTATATATTGAGGTTTATAACTTTTTTATTTTTAGAGTATACTCCTATAAATTGTTATAATTTCTTATATTCTTATTTTCAAAAGTGGTAAAAAATACTTAAAGTTTTATTTATATCTACTAAAATAAAGGTATATTAATGGTATTTAGTATTTTTTTAACGAAATAAAAAAGGAAATTTTTAATTTATGGTGTATATATAAGAATGAAAGGAGGATTTGTATGAAACTATCAAATCAAGAATTATATCGAATTTCTGGTGGGTGCTATATGATTGTGAGATCGATTTATACTGTATTAAAAACAATCTTTAGAAGTCTAAAATTTCATTTCTAAAAATTTGTATTTTGCATCTTTTCTTGTTATAATACTAAACAGGTGAAGAAAATGAAAAAAAAGAAAACACAAAAATACCAAACAGAAGAACAAATGGAAATTAAAAAATTTATTTTCGTTTTACTAGGTTTGATTATTATTATCATAGGCATTTATTTCTTTACAAGAGCCTTTGTAACAAAGGATTTGTTTAAAGAAACTGAAAATATAAATTATACAGAAGGAAAAATAAGTTACGAAGCCGTTGTTGTAGGAACCATGCTAAATAGAAATGTTTCTGATTATTATGTACTGGCTTTTTCAAATAAAGATAATAACGCAGTTTATTACAACACACTCGCATCAAAATATATGAACTTAGAAAAAGCAAAGAAACTATATTATTTGGATTTGGATAACAACTTAAATAAGCCTTATGTATCCAACGGTGAAAACTATTCAACAAATTTCACATCATTAGAAGAACTGAAACTTGGCGGATTTACACTATTAAAAATAAAGGATGGTAAAGTAATAAAATATATAACAGACCTAGAAAAAATAAAAGTAGAACTTGGTATATAATTTCTTAAACATGAAGTAAATCTTTAGAAAAATAAGAGGTTTACTTTTTTTATGTAAATTTTTATGTAAACTGTGTTCTTTTATTTTAAATAAACCAAAAATATGATACTATTAATTATAGTAGAGGGTGATAAAATGAATGACTTAAAAAAAGAAACAGCGAAAGGTTTTAACTTAAAAGAAGTCATTTGTATTATTGTCACCACGGCTATGATAACGAGCCTTACAACAGGGCTTATTATTTATAATCAGAATAAATTAACTAAAAATATAACTTATCAAGATTTAAACGAAGACAAAGCCTTGAAAGACTTTTTAGGAGTGTATGCTTCTTTAATTGACGAGTATTATGAAGAAGTAGATAAAACTGCTATGTTAGAAAGTGCTATTGGAGCAATGTTTAATTATTTAGGAGAGGATTACTCTACTTATATGTCCAAAGAGGAAACAGATGCTTTAGCAGAAAAATTACTAGGGGAATACAAGGGAATAGGGATTAGCATCAATCAAGAAAATATAATTGTAGATGTTTTTGAAGATGGATCAGCAAAAGAAGTAGGAATTTTACCAGGGGATAAGATTATTGCAATCGATGGAAATTTTGTTACAGAAAATAAAGAGACTTCTGAAAAAATATCGGGATTAAACATTGGGGATAGATTAGTGCTTACTGTAAATAGAGGAAATGAAAATTTAAATTATGAAGTGATCGTGAAAAAAATGTATGTTCCTGCTATAAATTATCAAATCATAGAAAATACTATTGGTTACTTGAAAATGTCTACTTTTTCAAATACACTAAAAGAGCAAGTAAGTAAAGCACTTAACAAAATGGAAAGTGAAGGCATCACGTCATTAATTATTGATTTACGTGATAATACAGGAGGTTATTTATCTGCGGCAAAAGAGGTTGCTAGTCTTTTTTTAGAAAAAGGAAAAACAATTTATTCACTAGAAGAAAAAGAAAATACAGTTTCTTATAAAGATGAAACAGACGAAAAAAGAAATTATAAGATAGTTGTTTTATATAATGAGGGAAGTGCTTCAGCCTCAGAAGTTTTAATAGCGTCCTTAAAAGAAAGTTATGGCGCTATAACTGTTGGAAAAACAAGTTACGGAAAAGGAAAAGTGCAGCAAACACATTCATTAGAAGATGGGAGTATGGTAAAATATACATCTGCAAAATGGTTGACACCAAATGGCTCTTGCATTGATGGAGTAGGAATTACTCCAGATTATGAAATAGAACTGGATAAAAATAATCTAGAAGTAGATGAACAACTAAATAAAGCGATAGAACTTGCAAGGTAAAGAACTGTAAAGGTTCTTTTTCATACGTTGTTTTTTTAGGAACATTATTGTATAATTCTTTTGAAAGAGAGAGAATTATGGACAATATAAAAGTAGGAGATAGTCTTACTATACATTGTTATAAACATAATGGTATTCTCCACAGGGTTTGCGAAGAAGCAACGGTATTAGAAATAACAGCAGAAAAATTAGTTTGTGCCAATAATAAAACAAAAATTACAGAAAACGATGGACGAAGTTATAATACAAATGAAATTGCAATTTTAATATTTTATAAAAAGAATTGGTTTAACATTATAGCGCAATTAAAAGAACAAGGTTTATTTTATTATTGTAATATTGCTTCTCCTTTTGTCATAGATAATAGTATTATTAAATACATTGACTATGATTTAGATTTAAGAGTATTCCCTGATGGTGGTTTTCGTATATTAGATAGGAATGAATACAAATACCATAAGCGAATAATGCACTATAGTAATGATTTAGATTTAATAATAAAGTATGAATTACAAAAACTAATTTCTTTGAAAAAGGAAGAGAAAGGCCCTTTTGATCAGCGAAAAATAGATAAATATCATGAAAAATATGTAAATTTACAAAAAAATTCAAAAAAATAGCATTTTTTTGTTGCATTTACATAAAATATAGAGTAAAATGTAAAACGTGTTGAGGAAAACTTAGCACAAAATAATACCAAATCAAATTGCATTTTACAGTAGCAAAAAACAAAAAAATGTAAATTGTCGAAAAAAGTAAAAAAAATGTTGACATTAAAGAAATGGTTTGGTATAGTACTAGTGCACAGGCAAAAAAGCTAGTAAATGTGCAAGAAAATGATCTTTGAAAACTAAGTAAAAAAGTCAATTTTGAGTAGCTAGATTAAACTAATATAATATAGATTATAAATCTTTTTATTGAGAGTTTGATCCTGGCTCAGGATGAACGCTGGCGGCATGCCTAAGACATGCAAGTCGAACGAGGTGGCCCATTGACAATTATTGAAAGTGGAGTGCTTGCACAAAACTGGATTTAATTTGATTTGGATTTTCCACCTAGTGGCAAACGGGTGAGTAACACGTGGGTTACCTACCCTTAAGTTGGGGATAACAGTTGGAAACGATTGCTAATACCGAATGTACTCTTTGGAGCAAAGAAGCCTTTAAAGCTTCGCTTAAGGATGGGCCTGCGGTGCATTAGCTTGTTGGTGGGGTAATGGCCCACCAAGGCAACGATGCATAGCCGAACTGAGAGGTTGATCGGCCACACTGGGACTGAGACACGGCCCAGACTCCTACGGGAGACAGCAGTTAGGAATATTCGTCAATGGGGGAAACCCTGAACGAGCAATGCCGCGTGAGTGATGAAGGCCCTTCGGGTTGTAAAACTCTGTTGTTTGGAAAGAACTGTAAGAATAGGAAATGATTCTTACTTGACGGTACCATTCAAGAAAGCCACGGCTAACTACGTGCCAGCAGCCGCGGTAATACGTAGGTGGCGAGCGTTATCCGGATTTATTGGGCGTAAAGCGTGCGCAGGCGGTTTGTTAAGTCTAAAATCAAAGCCCGAAGCTTAACTTCGGTTCGTTTTAGAAACTGGCAGGCTTGAGTATGGTAGAGGCAAACGGAATTTCTAGTGTAGCGGTAAAATGCGTAGATATTAGAAGGAACACCAGTGGCGAAGGCGGTTTGCTGGGCCATTACTGACGCTCATGCACGA
>CANOWY010000038.1 GCA_947571135.1 uncultured Mycoplasmatota bacterium | reverse complement strand
TAGGAATCAGTTATGCCTATATAGCCTATAGTACAAGACAAGAAGGAATCAATGTACTAGAAACAGACTGTATCAGTGTCACAATGGAAGAACTAACCAATGCGATAAACTTAAAAAATACTCACCCTATAACAGATGAAGTAGGAAAAAATTTAAAACCCTTTCGATTTAAACTCACAAATACTTGTGGGGTAGGAGTAGACTATAACGTAAACTTAGAAGTAATGGAAACAGAATCTAGAATAGCAAGTAAGAACATAGCAACAAAAGTAGATGAAAATGCTAAAAGTATACTAAGCAATAATCCAACTGCTCCTATAACCTACCAAGAAAGCGATTATACCGCAGTAGAAGCGTATACGATACATAGTGGAAGTATAGAACCCTATGGAAGTGTCGAACATGAGGTAAGAATATGGTTAGATGAAAGTGCAGGAAATGATTCACAAAACGGAACATTCTATAGTAAAGTTGTGATTGACGCTAGACAAAATCAAAATGTAATGGCAAAGTTGAGTGATTATATAATAGAACAAATGGAAGAAGATGCATCTATAGAAGAGTTTAGCCATGAAGCAACAAGTCAAACGCCTGCATTAACAGATTATCGATATACAGGAAGTAATCCTAACAATTACGTTTGTTTTGGAAGTGAAGAAGAAATATGTCCCGAAGATAATTTGTATCGAATTATCGGAGTAATACCAACGCAAAGTGAAGTTGGTGGAGAATATGAAAATCGAGTGAAATTGATTAAAGTTAACTACAATAATACATCTTCTTATTCAAGCAGTGCATCTGTAAATAATTGGGAAGTTAGTCCTATTAGAAACCAGTTAAATAACACATATTTTGATACTTTAAATAATTATAAAGATTTAATTGCCCTCTCAGTATGGTATTTGGGGGCACCAACTCATCAGAATTTACAGACATATACTCCAAAACAATTCTATAATGCAGAAAGAAGTAATATAAAAACTTATAGTGGAGGGAATTTAAATATTACAGATTTTATAGGGCTAATGTATCCAAGTGATTATGGTTATTCTATGGGATCCTCTTATATAAATTCAAGTATATATACCAATCAAAACAGTTATAAGACATATTCATGGCTTTATCGGAGTAGTGATTGGACAATAAGTTCAGACAATTTTGGATATAGTGGAACTCAAAATATACTAACAGCATGGCGGATTCAATTAGGAGGTTTTTTAAATGACCATTATGTTACAAGTAGTGATAGTTGTCGCCCAACGTTCTATTTAAAATCCAATATTTTATATAAAAGTGGAAGTGGAACAGAAGAGGATCCATATCGAATTGGTATAAATGAATAATATTAATTTAAAAGAAATAAGAAGAAATTGTGGATATTCTCAAACCGAACTTGCAAGGAAATTAGAGATAACACAACAACAATATTCTAGATATGAGACCAATACCAATAAAATACCTTTAGAAATGTTTTTAAAAATAATAGAGGTTTGCCATTTGAAAATAAAGATTACAAAATAAGATTTCCTTCTTAAATAAGAAGGATTTTTTCTCGAAATAGATAACTTGTATTCTTTTAAATATTTTGATAAACTATTCTTAGTATAAGAGGTGTAATATGGACGATAAAACAAGTCTTTTTGATATTACTTTGTTTAAGCAGGCCCAGATAGAGTATACAATTAAAGATGTCTACCAAGCATTGATGGAAAGAGGATATGATCCCGTAAATCAGTTAGTAGGGTATTTAATTTCAGGAGATCCTGGATATATTTCGAATCATCGTGGTGCGAGACAAAAAATTCAAGAAGTAGACCGTGAACTTATTGTTGCTTTTCTTCTAGAGCAGTTTTTAAAATGAGATGTTTAGGTTTAGACTTAGGGACAAAAACACTTGGGCTTGCCGTAAGTGATAAAACAAATACCATTGCTTCTCCTTATAAAACACTTATCTATAAGGATTATGAAGAACTTATTTTAGAACTCAAAAAAATTGTAGAAGAAAAACAAATCACTATGTTTATTTTAGGATATCCAAAAAATATGAATAATACTCTAGGACAAGCAGTAGAAAGAACCAACGCTTTTAAAGAAGTTTTAGAAAAAAATTTTGATTTACCTATTATACTTATTGATGAGAGATTATCAACCGTGGAAGCAGAGAATATTTTAATAGAAATGGATACAAAAAGAAAAAAAAGAAAAGAAATTATTGATAGTTATGCAGCAGCGATTATTTTAGATACATATTTAAAAAGAAAGTAGGGATTTATGTGGATACAAATAATAGTATTTTTACAGCAAAGGATAGTACTGGAAAAAACACTTCATATGAAATTATTTTTAAATTTGATTCAGAAGAAACAAAAAAAAGTTATTTAGTGTATACCGATCATTCTATGGAAAAAGGGAAAATGAAAGTATATGCAAACATTTATGATAAAACAGGTAGAAGTAAAGAATTGCTACCTATAAAAACAGAAGAAGAATGGAACACTATTGAGGCCTTTTTAAGTAAATTGGAGAGAGAAATTCATGAAGAAAATTAGATTGAAGAAAAAGGTGATAGTGATACCAATCGTTTTTTTGGTGATTTGTTTTTTAATGTTAGGTTTATATGGCTTTAGTTTAACAAGTGTCAGTAAAAATAACGAAATAGTTAACTTTACAGTTCAAAGTGGGGCAAGCAAGATTTCCATTGTAAATGATTTAAAGACGGCAGGGTTAATTCGTAGTAAAACTGCATTATTGATTTATTTATATTTTAATAGTGACTTGAATTTACAAGCCGGAAAATATGAATTAAATCGTAATATGGACGCTAATACCATTTTAAAAACGATAACAGAAGGCAATGTTAAAATGGAAACAGTGAAATTTACTTTTGTAGAAGGAAAAAATATGAATGATTTTGCTAAATTAATTAGTGATAATTTCTCTTATACCATAGAGGAAGTAAAAGAAGTCTTAGTCTCTAAAGAGTTTACCAAAGAATTAATTCAAAAATATGATTTTTTGACAGATGAAGTTTTAAATGGTAATATTTATTATGCACTGGAAGGTTATTTATATCCTGATACTTATGAAGTGATGGAAAATGCTAGCATTAAAGAGATTATTATGAAAATGCTTGATAATACAAGTGCAAAACTTTCTAGTTTAAATGTGAACTTAGAAGAAAGCCAGTATACAATTCATGAAATTCTAACAATGGCTTCTATTGTGGAACTAGAAGGATCAAATAACGAAGACAGAGCAAGTTTTGCTCAAGTTATTTACAAAAGATTAGAAATGGGTATGACTTTAGGAATGGATACAACAACTTACTATGCTGTACAAAAATCTCGTAGTGAAGGATTGACAAGTAACGATTTAGCATCTGTAAATCCATATAATACTAGAACAACAAGTGGTAGTATGGCTGGAAAGTTGCCTGTTGGACCTATCGGGAATCCTTCTATCGATGCTATAAAAGCAGTGTTAAATCCAAGTGATACTGATTATGTATATTTTGTTGCCAATACTTGTACAGGTGAAACATTCTTTACAAAGGAATTAGCAGAACATTTAAAAAAATCAAGAGAATTAAAAGAAATTTGTGCAACAAACTAAGGAGAGAAGTATTATGAAACAGTATATTTTAGAAATGGAACATTATGCTAAAGAAAAGAATGTTCCTATCATTGAAAAAGATTCTATTGCCTATATTATGAAGTATATAAAAGCAAATCATATCAAAAAGATTTTAGAAATAGGAAGCGCCATAGGATATTCTGCTATTTTAATGGCTTCTTCTAGTAAAGAAGTCAAAGTAACGACGATTGAACGTGATGAAATTCGTTATATGGAATGTTTGAAGAATGTAAAAAAATGTGGCTTTGATAAAGAAGTCAATGTAGTATTTCAAGATGCATTAGATGTGAATTTAACAGGTGTAAGTTATGATTTGATTTTCATCGATGCTGCTAAAGGACAATATAAGAAATTTTTTGAAAAATTTAAATATTTCTTAGCCCCAGGCGGTGTAATTATTACGGATAATCTAAAATTTCATGGTTATGTTAATAAAAAAGAAACGATTGAGAGTAAAAATTTACGTGGTATTGTGGATAAAATTGAAAGTTATATTGAATTTTTGAAAACAAATGAAGAATTTGATACCGAATTTATTGATATTGGTGATGGTATTAGTGTGAGTAGAAGAAAAAATGAAGGAAAATAAATATTTAATTACAGTTACAAATGAAGAAATGTTAAATTGGAAAGTTAAGAATATTAACTTTCTTTTTCCAATAGAAGGCTATTCTGTTGGTTTTTTAAAAACATTTTCTATTGAGGAGGTTCAAACTTCCCATTCTTTTCTTTATATTAATCGAATTTTAGATACAGAAGCCATATTAAAATTAAAAGAAGATTTAAAAAAAGTTACTCAAAATATTATAGGAATTTGTTTTACCGATTTAGGATTGATTCGTATCGTTAGAGAATTAGGCTTAAATTTACAACTTATTTATATGCAAAATCATAATACTACAAATGCAAGTTCTATAAATTATTATTTAGAGGACGTAGACAGTGTTTTAGTAAGTAGTGATATCACAAAAGAAGAAATCTTCGCCATTTTAAATCGAGCAAATAAACCTTTAGTTCTTCCTTATTTTATGAGAGTAGAGGCTATGTATTCTAGACGCACTTTGCTTACCAATTATGAAAATCACTTTGGGTTAGAAAAAGAAAATAGGAAAGTATTACATGAAGAAATTTCTAAAATGGATTTTTTGGCAGTAGAAAATCCTTATGGGACGGTTTTGTATACAAATAAATTTATAGATTATCGTAGTATAAAGCATGAAAATATATTGTATTTTTTTATAAATCCAATAGGATTGGATAATAAAACTATAGAAGGTATTTTAAAAGGAGAAGATTTATCTAGTATTAGTGATACAGGATTTTTATATAAAGAAACTTACTATCGCCTGAAGGAGGAAGAAAAGTAATGAATATAGATAAAATAAATGAGAAAGTAAATAATTTTTCTCATACATTGCCTTCTTTTAAAATTGATAGTATTTTTTTAGAACAAAATGACAAATTAGATAAAATTTTTTACAATCATGAATGTTTGCACGAATTAAGAAGTGTATCTAAATTAATAGTTGCTCTGGCAGTAGGAATTGCAATAGGTCAAAAAAAGTTTACTTTAGATACAAAAATATATCCTGTAATAAAATCGATTGTTAAAATAAAGAATTTAAATAATATTGAAAAAATAAAAAAATGGAATATAAGAAATTTATTAACTCATACAACAGGATACGAATCTCAAATGATGTCAGAGAAATTTATAAAAGATATAGATAAAGATTCTTTATTAGATTATGCCTTAAATTATGATTTGCCATATGAAGTAGGAGAAAGATTTTCTTATAATAATGTTGAGCCATTTATTTTTTTGGTATTTTTTCAAGAAAAGTTCGGCTTAAATTTAGCAGATTTTATAAATGAGCAAATATTTAAAAAATTAGAGATATACGATTTTAAATGGGAAAATTATGGTAAGTATTGTCCAGGTGCTACTGGTTTGTATATGAAACATAGTGATTTTCATAAAATAGGGCAGTTGCTGTTGCATGATGGGATTTATAATGGTAATCAAGTGATTTCTAAAGATTGGATAAAAGAAATGTGTAGTATGCAGTTAAAAACACCTGATATGTATAAAAAAGAACGTGTTTTGCCTAAAATAGGTGTTGGTTATTATACTTTTATTTCAAGAGACAATTTTATTTTTAGAGATGGTTCAAATGGGCAATATATAATTTTTAGTAAAGAACAAAATCTTTTGATTACAATTATGGCTTCAGAAACTGAAATGAAAAATATTACAGAAATTTTAAGAGATTTAATATAAAAGAAAGGAGGATTGTTTATGAATCTACCTGAATTACTTGCTCCTGCTGGAGATTTAGAAAAACTACAGATTGCGTATCTTTATGGTGCAGATGCAGTTTATTGTGCAGGAAAAAAATATGGTCTTCGTGCTAATGCAA
The DNA here is from genome assembly GCA_947571135.1 of uncultured Mycoplasmatota bacterium. Classification (GTDB taxonomy): domain Bacteria; phylum Bacillota_I; class Bacilli_A; order RF39; family UBA660; genus MGBC108787. The sequence goes on along the minus strand of CANOWY010000038.1, from coordinate 4,463 downwards.
ATAATTTTACAATAGAGGAACTTCGATATGCGGTAAAATTTGCACACTCTTTACATAAAAAAATTTATGTGACAGTTAATATTATTTTTCACGAAAAAGAAGTAGAAGGCCTCGAAGATTATTTAAAAGAGTTGGATGAAATTGGTGTAGATGCTATTATTGCCAGTGATATTTTAGTGATAAAAAAAGCCAAAGAATTAAATTTAAAATTAGAAGTACACGTTTCAACGCAAGCAAGTATTTTAAATGGAGAATCTGGTCTTTTTTATAAAGAATTAGGGGTTACTCGTTTAGTTTTAGCAAGAGAAGCAAGTATTCATGATATAGAGTCTATAAAAAAACAAACAGGATTAGAACTTGAGTGTTTCATTCATGGAGCAATGTGTACTTCTTTTTCAGGGCGTTGTATTCTTTCTAATTATTGTACCAATCGTGATGCGAATCGTGGGGGGTGTGCTCAAATTTGTCGTTGGACTTTTGAAGCAGAGGAAGAAAAAGAAATATTTAGTATGACACCAAAAGATTTAAATTTAATACAATATATAGAGCAAATGATAAAGGCAGGCGTAAACTCTTTTAAAGTAGAAGGACGAATGCGTGGTATTTATTATATTGCAACCGTTATTTTGGTGTATAGAAGAATTCTAGACAAAATTAGAATGCATAATTTAAAAGAAGGAGAAGTAAACTATTATTTAGATATTCTAAACCGTTGTGCTAATAGGGATTCTGCTCCTCAATTTATTGAAATTCTTCCAACAGAAAAAGAACAGTATTTTTTAGGAAGACAAGAATTATCCAACCAAGATTTTTTGGGAATGGTTTTAGAATATAATGAAAAAACAAGTGAAGTTACTTTAGAACAAAGAAATTATTTTAAGGTAGGAGATATTGTTGAGTTTTTTGGACCAAAATTAGAAACTTTTTCTTATCAGATAGAGGAAATTTTTGATGTTGAAGACAATAAAATAGAAGTTGCAAATCATCCAAAAATGATTGTAAAATTAAAGGTGAATACTAAGTTAAACAAGTATGATATGATGCGCATAAAAGTATTTGACAAACAAGATTATTTATAGTATTCTTAAGACTGTAATTTTTAGAAGGTGGAAAAAACAATATGAATAAAAATGAAAATATTATGTTAACGGCAGATGGTTATTTGGCGTTAGAACAAGAATTAAATATATTAAAAACAGAGAAAAGACCTGAGGTTATTAAAGCACTAAAAGAAGCAAGAGCCTTGGGAGATTTGTCAGAAAATTCAGATTATGATGCTGCTAGAAATGAGCAAGCTCAATTAGAATCTAGAATTAAAGAGTTAGAATTTAAATTAGAGCACTGTACGATTGCAGATGCTAGTGGAGATAATGATGGTTCTGTTCACGTTGGTAGTAATGTTACTATTACTTATGACGACGGAGATACAGAAGAGTATAAAATCGTAGGTTCATTAGAAGCAGATCCATTTGAAAATAAGATTTCTAATGAAAGCCCTATTGGAAAAGCCATTATTGGTCATAAAAAAGGAGAGGTTGTGGAAGTGGCTTCTCCAAATGGAAATTTTACAGTAACTATTGCTAATATTGCTTAAAGTTGTATGAAAGTACAATTTTTTCTTTTTTATTTATCGTACAATATGATATAATTTATACATAATAGATGGAGGAAAGAATGAAAAAAGAAGAAAAGAAAAGCCTCCCAACTTCAGGAATGCGCCTGGGGGGGGGGTACATTAGAAAGTAAACGAAAACCAGGTGAAATTAAAAAGTTTAGCAAAAACCAACAGAAAAAAAGAATACTAATAGGAAGTATAATAGGAATATTTTTGGTATTAGGAGGAATTACATTATATAAGACATTTGCTTTATATAAAGAAAAGAAAGAATTTAATATATTACAAGGAAAGATACCAGATTTTCTATCATTTAATGTTAACTATGTAATAGATGGTGTAACTAGTAATACGAAACCAAACAATGACGGAAAATATTTACAAACTAAAATTGAATGTAGTGGTGTTAATATTTATAATTGGGATAATAAAAAATGGGAAGTATGATAGAAATAGCGTAATCAATAAAGATATAAATTGTACTGTAGAGTTTAAGGCTCTAATTATACTAGCAGAGGTGCTAAAACTAGGAGATTATGTAGAAATGACACCAACAAGTACAAGTTATACAATTCCAACAACTTTAACTGCATATTCAAGTAGTCAAACCATAAAGCCAAGTGAATTAAGTTTATGGCGCGTGATTAATATAAAAGAAGATGAAACAATAGAAATGGTATCAGAATATGTGTCCAGCACAGACGTAAATTTTTATGGAGCAGCAGGATATAAAAAACTAGTAGAAGGATTAAATACAATAGCAGCACAATATGCCAACAGTAAATATACAGTAGCAACAAGACATATGGGGTATGATGGTCAAACGCCAATCATTCCAACATCATTATCAAAATCTACCTGTGGAACACATAATACAAAAGATAATAGTAAAGAAACAAGTGGTTGTGGTGATATATCCTATGAAATAGATGCAAATCTAGTACAATCTGCATTAGGCACGTTAGTAGTCAATAGAGTAACAGGTGGAACTCCAAAAAATGGATATTGGTTAGCTGCACGCCGTTATAACTATAGCAATTCTGCACTTTATCAATGGAATGGATGGCGTGTGATGTCCGATGGTAGCGTTAATAGTTATAAATTATATACTTATAGTGATTGGTTGGCTTAGTTGGAATGCTCCTTTAGCGATTCGTCCTATCATAATTCTGAAATCCGGGGTAATAGCATCTTCTGGTTTAGGAACGAGAATATCACCATATGTCTTACCTTGAAAATGAGAAATATCATAATTTTTTATCTAAATATATTTTGACAAATTTATAACGTTTTATTTATTGTACCTCATCTTTTCTTAGAATAATACTTGGTTGATTTTTTGCCCTTCGTTAGGTATAATAGGACTTGTTAGAAAGAGGACGTAAAGATTATGAAAAAAAATGTAGTGACAAAAAAAATTAAAATTGAAGGCAAAGAATGGGAAAAATGTTTAGATTCTGCTTTCAAAAAAAAGAATAAAGACATTAAAATAGATGGTTTTCGTAAAGGTTCTGCACCAAAAGAAGTCTATATAAAAAAATTCGGAATAGAATCTCTTTATATGGATTCTGTTGATGGAGCAGTAGATAAGGCATACAAATCTATCTTAAAAGAAGAAGCCATTACGCCTGTTTGTGAACCAAAATTAGATGTAAAAACGATTAATGAAAAAGAATGTGTTTTAGAATTCACTTTTATTACTGCGCCAGAAGTAACCTTAGGGGAGTATAAAAATTTGAAAATTAAGAAACCAGAAGCAAAAGTTACAAAGGAAGAAATAAAAAGTGAAATAGAATCATTAAGAAACAAATATGCTGAAATTAAAGTAAAAGAAGAAGGAAGTAAAGTAGAGGAAGGCGATACTGCTATTATCAATTTTAAAGGTTATGTTGATGGTAAAGTATTAGATGGTGGAACTGGGGAAAATTATCCTCTTGAAATTGGCTCTCATACTTTTATTCCTGGTTTTGAAGAAGGCTTGATTGGATTAAAGATAAATGAAGAAACGGAACTTAATTTAACTTTCCCTGAAAATTATACAGAAGATCTAAAAAATAAAGAAGTTAAATTTGAAGTAAAAATTAATGAAATTAAAACAAGAGTTCTTCCTGAATTGAATGAAGATTTTTATATGGATTTAGGATATGATGATGTAAAAACTTCTGAAGAATTTGAAAACAAAATAAAGGAATCTATTAAAGGACGTAAAGAAGTAGAAATAGAAGATCAATATATTGAAGATTGCTTAGCAAAAGCAAGTGAAAATATGACGGTAGATATTAATGAAGAGATCTTAGATGATGAAGTACATCGTATGATTCACCAATTTGAAGAGCAATTAAAAATGCAAGGTTTAAATATTGAACAATATTTTGAATTTAGTGGTATGACGCATGAAAAGTTACATGAGCAAATGGAACCAGAAGCAACTAAACGTGTTAAATATCGTTATTTACTTGAAAAAGTAGCAGAAGTAGAAAATATTGAAGTAAGTGAAGAAGAGGCCGATAAGCAAGCAGAGGAAATGGCAAGTAATTATGGTATTTCTAAAGAAGAACTTTTAAAAGCCTATGGAAGTTTAGAAGTTGTTAAATACGATATTAAAATGCGTAATGCAATAGAAATTATAAAAGGAGTTTAAAAAACTTCTTTTTTAATACAATAAAAATGTACAATATGTACAATTATGTGTTATACTAAGTACGGAAAATAGATGGAGGAAAGAAAAATGAAAAAAGATGAAAAAAGAAATAAAACCCTCCCAACTTCAGGAATGAACCTGGGGGGGGGTATATTAGAAAGTAACCCAGGAAGAAACCGGAAAAAAATACTTATATTAATAGTAGGA
>CANOWY010000037.1 GCA_947571135.1 uncultured Mycoplasmatota bacterium | reverse complement strand
TGGAATCTTTTAGGAAAATTGTGTATGCAGTTTTCTTTTTTTAGTTCAAATTAAGAAAATTAGCCATTTGCTATGAATTTTCATTTCTGCTAAAGTGAAGCAAAATTGCAAAAAGCAATAGAAAAAGAGATAACAGAAAAGGTATGGCAAATGGTTTAGAAAAAGGCGCCATGCAAAATAAATTAGAAATAGTAAAAAAATTACTTGTAATGGGAGTATTAAAAATAGAACAAATCGTCGAAGTTACTAAATTGTCCATAGAAAAAATAAATCGATTAAAAAATGGAATTATAAAAAGTGTTTTTTCATATTTAAAATTATTTCATTTTACTAAGTAAAAAAAATAGAATAAAAAAAGATTGAAAACTATATACATTTTTACTATAATAAGAAAAAGCAGTGAAGAAAGAGTAGTAGTAAAATATTTATTTAATAGAGAGTTCATGTTAGGTGGAAATGAACAAATAAACTTTACGAACTTGCTTTTGGAGCAAATTAGGGTAATCTCCTATATAAGATTATAAAGTTAGAGTTTACTCTAAGAATTAAGGTGGTACCACGGCAATTTCGTCCTTAAGCGAATAGGGCCGTGTTTTTATTTAGAAAGGCTTTGGTAGTATGGATTTAAATAGTCCTTCCTTTATTTTTTATTTTTTTCTAGTCCTCTTTTGTATAATCTATATTGTCTTTTACTTGTTAGATTCTCGTAAAATTAAAAAAAATAGATTAGATAATATTATGCTAGCCAGTTATGTAGAAAAAAAATTTAAAATAAAGAAAACAGAAATCAACTATAAAAAAGAAATAAAATGGATGGCTCTCATAAACAGTTTTATCATATCAAGTGTAGGTACTGTTGTATCTTGTTTAGATACGTATATATTTTTAAAGTTAGGACTTGGATTTATATTATTATTTTTACTCATCTATGCTTTATATGAAATTTATGGAAGACATTTAGTTAGAAAGATAAGGAGAACGCAAAATGAATTTTAAAAATATTGAAAAAAAATGGCAAAAATTTTGGGAACACAATAAAACTTTTACTGCAAAAAACGAAGGAGAAAATCCTTATTATATTTTAGTAGAATTTCCCTATCCATCAGGATCAGGATTACATGTAGGGCATGTAAGAAGTTATACAGCAAATGATGCTATGGCAAGAATGATGCGTATGCAAGGGTATAACGTATTATTTCCGATGGGTTGGGATGCTTTTGGTGCCCCTGCTGAACAATATGCAATAAAAAATCATATTCACCCTAGTGATGCCGTAAAGGAAAATATAAAAACATTTAAAGGCCAAATGCAAGACTTAGGATATTCTTTTGATTGGTCTAGAGAATTTTCTACAACTGATCCAGAATATTATAAATGGACGCAATGGCAATTTTTACAATTTTATAAACATGGCATGGCTTATAAAGATACCATTCCTGTCAATTGGTGCCCACAGTGTAAAAGCGTTTTATCCAATGAAGATGCTGCAGGTGGTGTTTGTGAACGCTGTGGTACTATGGTAATGCAAAAAGAAAAATCACAATGGATGCTTCGTATGAGTGATTATGCAGAAAGTTTACTTGAAGGACTTGATGATACGAATTTTGCTGAGAAAGTGCGCCTTGGTCAAATTAACTGGATTGGAAAATCTACGGGTGTAGAAGTAGATGTGGATATTGAAGGCGGAGGAACATTTTCTATTTTTACAACTTGTATTGAAACAATTTATGGAATTACATTTTTTGTAATTGCTCCTGATGGAAAACTAATAGAAGAATTAATGCCAAGAGTGGAAAATAAAGAAGAAGTAGAAGCCTATATTGAAGAAACAAAGAAAAAATCTAACATGGATCGTACAGAACTTAATAAAGGAAAATCTGGTTGTATATTAAAAGGACTTAAAGCCATAAATCCAATTAATGGGGATTCTGTACCAATATTCATTGGAGACTTTGTATTAGGAAATTATGGGACAGGTGCTGTGATGGCAGTTCCAGCACATGACGCTAGAGACTATGAATATGCATGCACTCATAATTTAAAGATTGTAGAAGTTATTGAAGGTGGAAATATAAAAGAATCTGCTTTTGAAAAACACGATTACTTAGGTGCAGGTTGTAAGTTAATAAATTCGGAAGAATTTACAGGATTAACTGTTGAAGAAGCCAAAGAAAAAATTACAGAAAAACTAGAAAGCAAAGGGATTGCAAGACGAGTAAATAACTATAAAATGCGTGACTGGATTTTCTCAAGACAAAGATTTTGGGGAGAACCGATTCCAATGATAAATTGTCCTAAATGTGGTTGGGTTCCAATGGATGAGAAAGATTTGCCTTTATTACTTCCAGATGTTGCAGAATATGAGCCTACAGATAATGGAGAAAGTCCACTTGCCAAAATAGAGGATTGGGTCAATACAACTTGTCCACATTGTGGTGGTCCTGCAAAAAGAGAAACGGATACAATGCCACAATGGGCGGGTTCTAGTTGGTATTTTTTAAGATACATGGATCCACATAATACTTTAGAATTTGCAAGTCAGAATGCAATGAATTATTGGGGAAAAGTGGATTGGTATAATGGCGGCATGGAACATACAGCAAGACACTTGCTTTACGCAAGATTTTGGGTACAATTCTTATACAATATTGGGCTTGTTCCTAAAAGCGAAATGATTTGGACACGTGTTAGTCATGGTATGGTACTTGGATCAAATAACGAAAAAATGAGCAAAAGCAAAGGAAATGTTATCAATCCAGATGATATAGTAAAAGAATATGGCGCAGATACTTTACGTGTTTATGAGATGTTTATGGGAGACTATGAAACCGATGCTCCTTGGAGTACTGATTCTTTACGTGGTTGTAAACGTTTTATTGATAAAATCATTCGTTTAAAAGAAAAAGTGCAAGATGAAAAAACTGGTTATAGTCCTTCCTTAGAGTCCTTAATTCATAAAAGTATAAAGAAAGTGACCAATGACTTAAGAACAATGGGATATAATACAGCGGTCTCTACTTTAATGATTCTAGCAAATGCTTATGATGATGCAGAATCTATCACAAAAGAAGAATACAAGACTTTGTTAACACTATTAAATCCAATAGCACCACACATTACGGAAGAACTAAACGAATCCCTAGGATTTGCCCCAATTTGTGAATCAAAATGGCCAGAATATGATGAATCAAAAACAATAGATAGCGAAAAAAATATTGCCGTCCAAGTAAACGGAAAGGTGCGAGCAACGATTTTAGTTTCTATAAATGAACAAGAAGACTCTGTAAAAGAAAAAGCCCTAAGTGAAGAAAATGTAAAGAAATATATAGAAGGAAAAGAAATTATAAAAATGATTGTAATTCCGAATAAAATTGTAAATATTGTTGTAAAAGAAAAGAATTAAGGGTGATGCAAGACTAACTTTAATTCTTTTTTAGTTAATAAATTATTAAAGCAATAAACAAACTTTCTTCTACCGATTTTAGAAATTGAAATTTTTTTATTATGCAATTATGCATAAGTAATAAAGTGTAAAGATTAAATAATAGTATTTTTAAAAACTTAAATAAAACATGTATACCAATAGTTTTATTTAAACAATATTTTTGTTTTTCTCAGGGAAATAGAATATTTAATTTTAATCTATAAATCGTCCTTTTTCGTAACTTTACCTTGTTAAAATAAAGAAAAAGGTGGTGTAAAATGAGAGTTAAAGTATTTGACGAGTCTCACGAAAAAGATTTGGAAAGAGCGATAAATGCTTTTCTAAGTAGTACAGGTAGTGATATAATTGATATTAAATACAACGTGGCTATTGCAGTCTGTGGAGAAGAGCAAATCTATTGTTTCTCCGCTTTAATTGTGTATAGTCCAAAAGAATGAGTGGTCTTATGAAAAAAAGTTCATTTATTGAAGGAACGATTATTGCAACTCTTGCAATTGTCATTACTAAAATTTTAGGAATGCTTTACGTCATTCCTTTTTATGCTATGGTAGGAACGGCAGGAAGTGCTTTGTATGCGTATGGTTATAATATTTATGCTATTTTTTTAGACATTTCGACGGCTGGTCTTCCTCTTGCTTTAAGTAAAATCATAAAAGAATATAATACTTTAGGAAAACAAGATGCAAAAAAAAGAGCATTCTCTATCGCTCTTAAAATGATAAGTATCATCTCTATTATTATTTTCTTAATTTTAATTGTTTTTGCAAGACCTTTTTCTGTTATGATTTTAGGAGAATTAAGTGGAGGGACTACAATAGAAGAAGTAACTTTTGTCATTCGTATGACCGCATTTGCTATTTTAATCGTACCTTATTTAAGCATTACAAGAGGGTATTTACAGGGACATAACATTATAGGCATATCTTCAATTAGTCAAGTTTTAGAACAAATATTTCGGATTGTAACCCTTTTAGGCGGATGTTATCTTGCTTTGTATATTTTTAAAATTCCAATGAAATATGCTATTGGCTTTGCCGTATTTGGAGCCAGTGTTGGAGGTATCATAGCATTACTCTATTTACTAATCAAAATGAACAAAAGTAAAAAAGAACTGGGGATTACAAAAATAAAAGAAAAAGATGAAATAAGCAACAAAGAAATAAGATGTAAGATTACTTCCTATGCGATTCCTTTTATTATTATAACCATTGTATTTTCCATCAACAACTTTTTAGACATGGTTATGATTTTAAGAACCTTAGAACACTTAGGCTTAGAGACTACCGAAATTGAATTTGCTACAACTGCGATTACCACATGGTCTACGAAAATTAGCATGATAGTAAATTCAGTAGCCACTGGAATGGTTACTAGTTTAATTCCCACTATTGTAGGTGCTTATACGTTAAAAAAATGGGAAGAAGTAAACAATAAATTTAATAAAGCCTTACAACTTATTTTAATTATTTGTCTTCCGATGTGTGTAGGATTATCCTTACTTTCTAAAAGCGTATGGAGTGTATTTTATGGATATAGTGAAATAGGAGCGTTCATTTTTTCTATGCAAATATTAGTATCCTTATTTTATAATTTATTTTTAGTTACAAACTCAGCGTTACATGGATTAAATAAATCTAAAGTTGTATACAGAAGTGTCACAATTGGACTTACAACAAATATTTTACTTAATATTCCATTTATGGTCTTATTTTATAAATTAGGGCTTGCACCTTATTTAGGAGCCATTTTAGCAACAGCGATAGGATATATTTTAGCCTTTACCTTATCTTTAAAAAAACTAAAAAAAGAACATGGTTTAAAATATAGAGAAACACTTAAAATGGCAGAGAAACTTATTTTGCCAACACTTGTCATGTCAATGGTAGTTCTTATATTAAAAGGGTTAATTCCTATCAACTTTTCTAGCAAGATGTCTTGTTGTATTTATATAGGAGTAATTAGTATTCTAGGAGGAGTTGTTTATCTAGTCATTACATATAAAATGGGGTTACTTACAAAAGTTTTTGGGAATTCTATGGTAAACAAAATTTTAAAAAAACTGAGCCTTAAGCGTGTAAGCCTAGATTAATAAAATAAAAGATAAAAAATAAAAAAAACTCATCATAAGATGAGATAAGTATAGATTAAAGCATATACATATTGGTGGTGTTATCAAAGTTTTCAGTAGTAATGAGTCCTTTAGATTCTAACTTGCTGAGACGTGCATCTAAACGATTAATTTGACGCTCTATTTTAGCAAGTCTTGATTCCAAATCACTCATATAATCTCCTCCCATGTTTTGGGGATTATAATTCATTGGGGCAGGACCTGAGTAAAAACTTTGACTTGCTTGGGAACCATATGCTGGCATCCCTCCTTGAAATCCATTATTGTTTAGTGGCATATTAGGAGTTCCTATGTAACTAGATTGTGAGAAATTTGCCTCATTAAAAAAGGCATTACGGTCTTTTTTCATAAAAAACACTTCCTTATGTTCCTATTATATGTAAAAGTTTAGAAAGTAGTGATTAAGTTGAGATTAAGAAATGTGAAAAATGCAAAAAACATTATAGAAGAATGCGAATATGTAATAAAATGGGATTCAGAAACTTTAAAAGGAAATTGGGAGTCTATTTTTGGAAATAGTAATCCTATTCATCTTGAAATTGGAATGGGGAAGGGTAAGTTTATCCATGAAATGGCTAAAAATAATCCTAACATAAATTTTATTGGATTAGAAAAATACGAAAGTGTTTTAGTGCGTGCTGTTGAAAAAGTAAACAATGAGCCACTTCCTAATTTACGTCTTATATGTGGTTATGCAGAAGGATTAGGGTATATCTTTAATCATGAAATAGACTGTATTTATTTAAACTTCTCTGATCCATGGCCAAAGAACCGTCATGCGAGAAGAAGACTAACAAGTCCCAATTTCTTAGATATTTATGAAGACATATTTGTGGATGAAATATTTGGAGGAGAAAAAAGAATTATCCAAAAAACTGACAATTTGGTTTTATTTGCGAGTAGTTTAAAAAATTTAAATAACCATGGCTATTATTTTGAAGAATTAAGTCTTGATTTAGCAAGTACAGAAATACCCAATGTAGAAACCGAATACGAAACAAAATTCAAAAGCCAAGGAGTAAAAATTAACTATTTAAATGCTAAAAAATCTAATTAAAAAGGATAAAAAAATTTTAAAACAAAAAAATGGGTATTTTAAACAAGTTCTTTTGTTAAATATATTTTTTTGATTAAAATATTCAGTTCATAAGGAAGAGGGATTGTTATGGAAAGAAAGTATACTAAAGAAGAATTAAACCTTATCTCCGAAATATCTAAAGTAGAAGCATATATCAGTACAAAAGAGGCAGTACAAATAGCTTTAAATCATGCTAAAATGCCACAGCCTTATCCAAAATATGAAGTAGATTTTGATTATGAAAAAACGTTTGATTTGGAATGTCCATTAGAAGCAAGATATCAAGTTAATTTTACTTTAAATTATAGAACATATTGCTATACTATTAAGGCAACAACTGGAGAAATTCTTGATTCCAATATAGATCATACTTATAAAGGAAGTTTTTTTAAAGATGGAGTATCTTATTTAAAATATGCTGATGAAAATAATTTTACTTCTGATTTAGGAATGAAAATTAGAAGTCATACTTATGAAAAGTTAAAGACTCCGTTGTTAAAAGCAACTGATGGAAATATCAATTTAGAATCTTATAAAATACATGGAGAAGAATCTATTGTTAACACAGAAAAAGATTTATCTTTTCTAAATTTAGAGTCTAATAAACCATATATTTTTGTATCAACGCATTCCTTTTGTGAAGATATAAACACAGTTTTAGCAATAATGGATAGAAATGCTTATTTGTTATTTGGTTCTACTGATCAATTAGAACATGCTAAAGAAGTTTATGGCCTTTGGGCAATGGGAATGGTTTATGTAAATCGTATAGATCCATGGAGTAGGAATAATTCGTTATTGAAAATGGCAAGAGCAATAAAAAATGGAACAAGTGTAATTATTTGTATTGAAGGTGGTTATAATAACACTGAAAATAGATTATTAGAAGAATTTTTTAATGGACCTTTTATTTTACAACAAATGACAAATGCTTCAATAGTACCAATAGCATCATTTAGAGAGTATAGGTCTCCAAATATTTATGTTACAGCAGATAAACCTAAGAATTATTTGAAAATGCCTAAGGAAGAGGCTAAGGCTGAATTAAGAGACACTTTAGCAACAATGATGTTTGATATGTGGCTTCATCATGGTGGTTGCTTAGTAAGACGGATGTTACCATGGGATTACTACCAAAAATTTATGGAAGAAAGAAAAAGTGAATACGTGAAATCTCATTGGACCCATGATGTATGGGATGAAGAATTAACTAGATATTATAATCCTTTAAAACCTCGTCCTGAAGATGTTTGGGCTACTTTTGATAATGTAAAAATAACTAAAGAAAATAAAGATGTGATGACGCCAATTTTAGTAAGAAGAAAAAATGACTTAAGACATGATTTTAAAAAATATATGAAAGAAACTTGGAATAAATAAAGTTTCTTTTTATTTACAACAAAATATCGAAATGTTATAATTCCTTTAGAAAAATAGGTGATTATATGTCATTTGAATTTGAAATTCCGTTAATCTGTTTTTTATTTATTTTACTTTTAGTTATGGTTTACTTTTCTAAACCAAATTTAAAATTAATCGAAAATAAATATTTTGAGATTATTCTTATTTCATCGTTTATTGAAACAGCAATTAATGTATTTATTCACTTTTTAGCAACAATTGTCGATTTTTCTATATTTAGTACTAAATTTTATCCATTAATTAATTTTTTGAATAAAATAATGAGTTTCTTATTTATAATTATTTTTAGTGCCATTCTATGCTATACTCTTATAATAAGTTATAAAAAAATTAAGAAGAATAATAAATTTTTAAGAAATGTTTTAATTTCTTTTTCTATTCTTTTTTCAATAGTTCTACTTTTTACTAATATAGAATTAATTGAAATGGATTCAGTAACCAGTGTTAATGGTTCCACTCTTAATCTATCCTATTTTGTAGTGGCAATTTTGCTTATATTAAACTTCATAGTGACTATATTGAATATAAAAAAATTAGATAAGCGATATCTGGTTATTTTATTTATTTTAATATTTATTGTTTTTTTTGCTATATTAACAATATTTTTTCCGGGGCTTCTTCTTACTGATTTATTGGTTGTATCTATTTGTTATATTATGTATTTTACCATTGAAAATCCCGATTTAAAATTAATCAACGAATTACAATATGCTAAAGAAGCGGCAGAAAAGGCGAATCATGCAAAATCAGATTTTTTATCGAGTATGAGTCATGAAATAAGAACGCCTTTAAATGCAATAGTAGGGTTATCAGAAGATATGATGGCCTTTAAAGAGCAAGTTCCACCACAGGTAATAGAAGATATAGAGGATATAGGAAATGCCTCTGGAACATTATTAGAAATAGTTGGAAACATTTTAGATATTAATAAAATAGAAATGGGAAAAATGGAAATAAGCGAAAGTCCTTATAATTTTAAAGAAGAAATTGAAAAATTAGTAAGTGTTACCATTACTAGATTAAAAGGCAAACCAGTTGAGTTTAAGATGAATTTGGCTCCTGATTTACCTTATGAATTAATCGGGGATAAGGTTCATGTTAAAGAAGTCGTGAATAATTTATTATCTAATGCGATAAAATACACAGAGGAAGGTAGCATTATTTTAAATGCAAAATGTATTAATAAAGGGGAAAAATGTCTATTATTTATAAGTGTTGAAGATACAGGAAAAGGAATAAAAGAAGAAAGTATAAAGCGATTATTTTCAAAATTTGATAGGTTAGATGTAGAAAAGAATACTACAATAGAAGGAACGGGATTAGGTTTAGCGATAACCAAAAGTTTAGTAGAGATGATGGGGGGTAAATTAAATGTCCAAAGTACGTTTGGAAAAGGCTCAATATTTAGTGTGCAAATCCCATCAAAAATAAGTAAGTTGATAGCGCCTATCGATAACAAAAAAGTAGAAAATCAAACGGAAGCAATAACAAATTATGGAAATAAAAAAATTCTTTTAGTCGACGATAATAAATTAAATATTAAAGTAGCAAGAAGAGCGTTAGATGGATTTGGATTCTCTATAACAGAATGTAGTAATGGAGTAGAAGCATTAGAACATGTTATAAATGGTACTGAATATGATTTAATCCTTTTAGATATCATGATGCCAGTAATGGGTGGAGAAGAAACAATGCAAAAGTTAAAAGAGAATCCTTCTTTTCATATCCCAACAATAGCCCTAACAGCAGATGCAATAGAAGGAGCAGAAGAAAAATATTTAAGTCTAGGATTTACGGATTATCTAGCAAAACCATTTAATAAAAAACAATTACAGGAAAAATTAGACAAAATATTTAAAAAATAAAAAAGAAAGTAGAAAATAATGCTAAATCGATTTTTAAGAAACAAACATTATGACGGAGACTAAACTAAAAATCAAGGTAAGAAAAGCCATGAATAGTAAAAGAAATAGGATTAGAAGAAGAAAGCGAAGGAATATTAGAAATTGATTTTTTCTCAAAGAAGGAAAAGCAAACTTCTTTTTCGTTTAGAATAAACATAAGTATCTAGAGAATGATAAGAGTTAAGATAGAAATTTAAAATATTAATATCATTTAAAAAATTTCATGAAGTTTTAAATAAGTTTCAATATTCTTTTTAGAAAAAGGCTTAGGAACATAGGAAGAATGCCTGTTTAGTGTTTCAAAATATAGTTTTTGTATTCTGTTATTTTTTGACGTCTAGATTCCTTTGTTTTACTCTCAAAACGAAGTTCGTTCATAAAGTCTTTTTAAGGAGAAGTAGAAGAAGTAATGAAGATAGATTCTTTAAGATATAAAGGATTCAAGAAGGAAAAATGACTTGAATGGTGAGGTTTGATAAGAATAGAATCTTGAACAAAAATACCTCTTACTAATGGATCATAATTGAGATAAGCATCTATTCCTAATAAGTCATCTAAATAGAAATAGTATTCACCAGTTAATTTATGTTGATAGAGAGTTCTTTTAAAAGTAAAGGTACCAAAGATAGTAATCAATGTTCTTCCTACATTTGATTAATAAAGTAAAACACTTTCAAACTTACTATTTCAAAATAGTGAGTTTTTTGTTATAATCCTGACTTTGACAGTTGAAGCAAACAAAAATCTCTCAAAGCCTTTG
>CANOWY010000036.1 GCA_947571135.1 uncultured Mycoplasmatota bacterium | reverse complement strand
TATCTTATCTACATTATAAATTATTTTCTCTTCATTTTCAATCATCAAAAAAGGACAACTTTCATTGCCCAATACAATTTCTTATTTCTCCTTAAAAATCAATTCTTTTGCTTTGTAATAATACTCACATCCAGAAATCACAGACAACAAACATGCAACTAAAATCAATATGTCTGCTACTGGAATATTAATAAGTTCGAATGGCAAATTATAGAAAAACATAAAGGATAAACCAATCAACATACAAACTGTTTTTGCCTTTCCAAGCATACTAGCAGCAATTACTTTTCCATTATTTCCACTGACCATTTTAATAGAATCAACAAAAGTATCTCTTGTAATGATAATAATAGGTATAGCAATACTAATAAAACCATTATAGGCTAAAATAATAAGTACACCATTAACTAAAATTTTATCTGCAATTGCATCCATTACTTTACCAAAATCTGTTACCATATTTTGGCTTCTCGCAATATATCCATCCAAAAAATCAGTTAAGGAGGCTACAACAAACAAAATACCTGCTATAACATATTTTGAATCTACAATTACTTTACCCATAAAAGTAAACATTGGAAAACTAATTCCAAATTGATACCATGGTAATACAAGAAAAATAAGTGTAAGAATTGATAAAATAATTCTTGTCACTGTAATTTTATTTGGTAAATTCATACTCCCACTCCTTATTTTACATAACTAATTACTGTAGCAGTTTCACGGCTAATTGTAATTTGCCTAATACTCCAAAAAGCCAAAACAAGAATCAACAAAATAATAACCGTATAGAAAAAAACATACCAACTTTTATTATATTTTTTGCTTTCTTTTGTATAAGGAGAAGAAATCTCTTTTTTCTCCGCTTTATTTTGTACTTCCATTTGATGTTCAATATCTTTTATTGGAATTTTCGATGTATATTCAAACATATATTCATTGAAATCATCAATCACTTTGTCAGAATCAATTCCTAAATATTTTGAATAATTATATATATAATCTTTTAAAACAAAAATATCCTTAAAACATCCTATATTTCCATCCTCAATATTTTCTAAAATAACCTCTTTTATATCCAAATCTTTGCTGGCCTCTGTAATAGAGACACCTGCTTCCTCCCTGGTCACTCTAAAGAGTTTCCCAATTTCGTTCAAGATTATCAGACTCCTTTGTAAATAAAATAAATAAACCAAATAAGCCATGTTCTGTACACAATTAAAATTGTGGGACAAATATTTATCTACCGAATTTCGGTCCCCTTCTTTGTTCTTAATTCCAAAGAAGCAGGTTCCCCTACCAAATTTGGGTTTCTCACTCGCGGGGTTTACCACGTTCCACCTGCCTCGTTTCCAAGGCAACTCGTCTCTTTGGCACTTTATGAATACTAATACCATTTAAGGTATTTTCTTCGCCGTAAAGATTACTCTTTCCTTAGGTTATTTCTTCCCTAAGCGCGAACACTACGATCAATCACAGAATCGTGTGAGCATGGACTTTCCTCTACACTAAAATAATGCAGCATTTGTCTATTGTTTATTCATTTCTTCCAAATACTACCTTTTCAAGTTGACTTATGCGTCTTAGTAAATCAACATTATTAACAGCACTACGGCTTTGTGTGCCACTAGATTCTTCCCCAGCGGCTTCCAATCTGCTACGCAATTTACTATATTCTTGTTTTAGTTTCACATTATCACTAGTTAACGTACTGATTTCTTTTTCTTGTTTTTTAATAATGGCACTAAATTCTGTATAATCCGCAATAATCATATCCAAGAACTTATCAACTTCTTGAGGGCGATACCCTCTAGCATCAATCTTAAAATCCTTTTCAAAAATATCCTGTGCGGTTAACATTATTTTTTCGTTATTATACACATTTACCACCTTCTTACTTATTCATTATATAAAAGCACCTATTCATTGTCAAGTGACAAACATTCGTAAAAAAACCTAGAATGCTACCTATTGTATAATATGTCAACTTGCTTTTTTAGATTGTGCCGAATTTATAGATTGCTTACTAAGAAGCAAATCCGCCTTTTGTACTTTCTCTAACATTTCCTGCAAAAAAACTTCAATTCGAAACATAAGCATCACCACTTGCAGTGTACTAAAGAATAATAAAAGAAAAAAGAAATCCGACAAAACATGTCAAAATTTCTAACAATTGGTATTCCTTTGTTTTGTATTTTCACAATCAAAAATTTTACTTCCCTGTCCATTAAATTGATAACAAAATCTTCAAATTTCCTTTATTGTAAAATTTATTTTTCCTTATATAGTATTTTCTTTAAAAATACAAACACTTATAGTATAATGAATACAGGTGGTTTGTCGTGAAATATCCAAACAATTTAGAAAAAACATATAAAAACCCCCTAACCTATAAAAATCGTGGGATGGATTTAGAAGAATATTTAAATGAAAGTAATGAGTATTATCGTGAAATTGATAAAGCACTAATATACAAAAAACCTACCCCCATCGGAGTGGCAGAAGTTAGTTACTCTCAAAGAGGAAAAGTCATTGAAAGAGGTTTTTTTAAAGAACCATCAACACTTGATTACAATGGACTTTATAGAGGAAAATATATTGAATACGAAGCAAAAGTTACTAAAAACAAAACTTCATTTCCTCTTGCCAATATTCATCCACACCAAATAAAACATATTGAAAGTGTTTTAAAGCATAACGGAATCGTTTTTCTAATCATTAAAATAAACGAAATAGTCTATCTTTTAAAAGGAGATGATTTCATTTCTTATATCCAGAATAATTCTAGAAAAAGCATTCCCTATGAATTTATTAAAGAATATGGCTATATGATTAAATATAGTTATCGACCTACTTTGGATTATTTAAAAATAATTGACGAAATATATTTTAAGGAGGAAACTTATGAGAAAATTGAAAAAAATTAGTAAAATCGCAAGTGAAACAAAAGAAAAAGTAAAGAATGGAACAAAAAAGAGGAAAAATAAAAAGAAAAGAAGCAAAAGTTGGATTTTAACCATCTTTGTAACGCTTGGAATTGCGGTAGCACTTGGAGTCATTGCATTTAGTGCTTACATTGTCATTTCTGCTCCTGATTTCACTACCAATTTACTATATAGTAAGGAAGCAAGTGTTTTATATGATCGAAATGGAAATGAAATGACTCGTATCGGTACAGAAAACAGAGTATTAGTCACTTACGACGACCTTCCTCAAGTTTTAATTGATGCTTTAGTCGCAACAGAAGACTCAAGATTTTTTCAACACAATGGATTCGATGCAGCGAGATTTTTAAAAGCAAGTATACAGCAAGCCATGGGAAAAGATGCAGGAGGTGCGTCTACCTTAACAATGCAAGTGGCTAAAAATACATATAGTGGAAAAGAATCTTCTGGTATTAAAGGAATTATTCGTAAATTTACAGATATTTATATGTCTATATTTAAAATAGAAAAATCATACACTAAAGAAGAAATTATCGAATTCTATGTCAATTCTCAATGGCTAGGTTCTGGAAATACAAATAACTATGCTGATATTAATGGAGTTGAACAAGGAAGCCAAGCCTTTTTTGGAAAATCTGTAAGTGATTTATCCTTACCAGAAGCCTCTTTACTAGTAGGTATGTTTAACAATCCTTCATGGTTTAGTCCTATCCGTTTCCCTGAACGTGCTAAAGAAAGACAAAAAACAGTTTTAAAATTAATGGTAAGACATGGATACATAACAGAAGAGGAAGCTGAAGCGGCTGGTGAAATTCCAATTGAATCTCTTATTAAAACAACATCTACTGAACAAAAAACAGACGATAAAGGACTACAAGCCTTCATTGATTATGTGGTAGATGAGGTTACAAAAAAAACAGGAGACGACCCTCGTCAAGTACCTATGGCAATTTATACTACTCTCGATCGTAGCATCCAAGATGTAGTAACCCAACTTGAAAATGGAGAACTTTATAAATTTACAAATGATAAAATTCAAAACGGGATTGCCATAACTTCTACTGAAGATGGCTCTATTGTTGCACTTGGTCCTGGTAGAAATTATGTTTATCGTAGTACAAATCGTGCTTTAGGTCGTAGACAACCTGGTTCAACTGCCAAAATAATTATCGACTATGGGCCACTTATTGAATACAATAATGCTTCTACTGTAACACCTTTTATCGATGAGCCTTACACCTATTCTACTGGTGGATCATTAAAAAACTACGATGGAAAATACAAGGGATTATTAACCATGGAAGAAGCATTAATTGACTCTCGTAATATTCCTGCATTACAGGCCTTCCAACAAACAACAATTGAACAAAAAACAGAATTTGCCCACAGTCTAGGAATTGACTTTGGAGAAAACTTATATGAATCTGCTTCTATTGGAGGATTTGACGGTATTAGTCCTCTTGAAATGAGCGCCGCTTATGCAGCTTTTGGGCGAGGAGGATACTATATAGAGCCCTATTCATTCACGAAGATCGTTTATTTAGAAAATGAAGAAGAATACAATTATAAATATACAAAAACACGTGTTATGAGCGAAGAAACGGCTTATATGATTACAAGCATTTTAATTAAAAATAAAAATGGAGGTAAAATTAATGTAAGCGGTACAGATGTTGCTGTAAAAACTGGAACTACTACAATTGATGAAAAACAAGCCAAAGCCCTAAAAATTACAACTAGTACAACTCCAGATCATTGGGTGAATGCCTATACCCCAGACTATTCTATTTCTTTATGGGTAGGATATGACAACTTAAAAGAAGGTCATTTAACCAGTAACACTGGTGGTCCAATAAGACGCGCAATGATGCCACAACTTGCCAATCGAATTTTCAAGAAAAATGCTCGTTTTTCAAAACCAAGTGGTGTTGTAGAAGCAACTGTAGAACTGGGAACTTATCCATTACAACTCCCTAGTAATTATACTCCAGAAAATTTAAAAGTAACTGGGTTATTTAAACAAGGAACAGAACCAACAATAGTTTCTCATCGTTTTAATCAATTGAGGTCTCCCTCGAACGGAAACTCCATCATAAACGGTTCTTCTATTACCTTAACATGGAACGCAATTGATATCCCTGAAGCCATAGATACTAATAAATTACAGACTTATTTTAATGAAAACTATATTGCGGATCCTGGAAAATATTATAATGAAAGAATTGCATATAATAATAGTTATATAGGAAATAATGGTTATCAAATATATTTACAAAATTCAGATGGATCTTTAACAAATCTAGGATTCACAACCCAAACAAGTTATACTTATGTTGCAACCAGTGCTAGAGAATATAAATTTATTATTAAATCGGCTTACAGTATCTTTAAGGACAATATGAGTGAAGGACTTACAATAACCGCCAACTTAGGAAATACTACAGATCCTATTCCTAACCCTGATCCAAATCCTTCTACTGGCGAAGATGATGAAAAAGATGACACACCAAATTCTGGAACACCAAATACTAATTAAAAAAAAAATTGATATTTGAATTTTCACTTATCAATTTTTTTTATGTTTTTTATAATACTTACAATTTCCTTGTAACACACAATCCTCACATATAGGAGAGATACTTTTACATTTATATCTTCCAAATAAAACCATTTGGTGATGTAATCTACTCCATTTATTCTTAGGAAATTTTTTCATTAATTTTTTTTCTACAATGCTAACATTATCAGAGTCTTTCGCAAGGCCTAAACGTTTAGATACTCTTTCTACATGTGTATCCACTGCAATTGCTGGTATTTCGTAAATATTAGACAATACCACATTACAAGTCTTACGTCCAACTCCAGGCAATTTTTCTAAATACTCACGATTATTAGGAACCTTTCCATCATAATCACTTACCAATTTTTTAGAAATCTCTTTAATATAAACAGCCTTTCTTGTATAAGTTCCAACAGGTCGTATAATTTTTTCAATATCTTTTAAAGAAGCATCTGCTAAAGAAAAAATATTATATTTCGCAAATAACTCTTTCGTCACCATATTCACCCTTTTATCCGTGCACTGAGCACTTAAAACAGTAGCAATTAACAGTTCATAATCTTTTGTATAATATAGTTCGCATCTAGCATCTGGAAACAATTCATCCAAATAACTTATTACCTTATCTATCATTGTCTTCTAACCAATTATAATCAAATAATTCCTTTGTTTCAGATTTATCATTGCTACTTGTACGATGAAAATTATCTTTACTAACTTCTTTCATGGATTTATAACCCTTTCTTTGCCACTCATATAATATTTTATCAATGTATCTTAAATTACTAACCCCATTATATACTGCTTCTTTTAAAGCACCTAAAATAAGTTCTTCACTAAAATCCTTTTCTAACCATCCATTAATAATCTCATATTCCATTGAAGAAATGGGTCGACCAAATTCCTGCTCAAAAATACTAAAAATATCTTGTTTTTCCTCTTCTTTTTTTTCACTTTGAAACATTATGGCAATTTCTTGATACAGATTCTCTAAATTAATGATTTCAATAATTCTACCATTTCCATCTTTCTTTGTATTCAAACCAATCAATTTTTTAGTAAGTAAATTATTAAAAGACAATAAAACTTCATTTTCTGTTAATCGTAAAACATTAGCAATATTTTGAACATCAAACACTTCTTCTTTATAATTCCAAAAATAACTAAGCAGTAAAAAATCTTCAAAACCCAGCGAAAACTTTTTTAAAATCGACACTAAAAATGTTGGTAAAACCAAATAATGTTCTTTCCATAGTGCTATATTCATTTAAAACCACCTCGATTTATTAGTAAGCAAATATTCCTTTAACAACCTTTTATCATTGAAAACTCGTTCATTAATCACTTCTTTTATCAAAAAAAACTCCATGTTTTTTACTTTTCGAGAAGGCTTTACTTCTAATATCTCACAAATTTCTTTAAAAGAAAGACGCAAATCTTTTCTTGTATAAATAGGAAGTTCTTGATACATTTTATGAATGTTATTTACATCAATTCCTAATATTTCTCCAGCAATTAAAGATACGTATAAACCATATTCGTAAAGTATATCACGAGTAATCTGTTTTCTCTTCAATATGTCTTGTATTTTTACTATATTCTCTTTTTCTATTTTTGTAAAGGGAATATTTCGATTCATTTTTATTTGCGCCCACATCCCACACAAATCATTCGTATAAACATAATCAGAAAAAGAAAGACCCATAATTTCACATAAAGAAAATTGATGTAATAATTGAAGTCCTTTTTTAAAATTAGAAGAAAATAAAATTTTAGAAATTTCTTCCTTAATACGATAGCCACTTAAAATTTTTAATAAATTCTTATTATTCTGTATTTCAACTTGTAAGTTTTTCTCTATGGTAAAATCGAGTATGGTAGCAAAACGAATGGCTCTTAATATACGTAATGGATCCTCAACTATTTTAGAATGAGTATTCCCTACAATACGAATTATTTTATTTTGTAAATCTTTTTTTCCATCTAATAAATCAATAATATTTCCCTGCTTATCCATACAAATAGTATTAATAGTAAAATCTCTCCGCAATAAATCCGTTTTTAAATCATTAGTATAAACAACAAAAGTAGGTTTTCGCATTTTGTACTGGTATTCTTTTCTGAATGTTGTAATGTCTATATTCCATTCATTTACTTTTATGTGAAAAGAACCATATGAATTGGCAGTTCCTGAAAACATCTTTAACATTTCTCTAGTTGTAGCCGTTGTACAAATGTCAATATCTTTTGTTGACTTTCCAATTAAAAAATCCCTTACATAACCCCCAACAATATAAGAAGAAAAACCATTATTTTCTAAAGTATCTAATATTTTTTTTGCTATCGCATCCAAAAGACTTCACCACAAATCAAGTATATCATTTTTTTATGAAAAAAACTTAACAAGCCACTTTTTTTCTACCTTCCGTTAACTCTGCTAAGTTTTCCATTTCACTTTCTAGATATTCTAAACATTCCCCTATTCTTCCTGCTTTTCCTTGTGCTTGATGTTTATTCTCTTTTAAACTCATTTGTGCCATATGTAAAATATAACTAAACATTTTATTAGAATCAAAAGTAGAATGAACATATTGAAGTAGTTGAATCACACTATTATAAGTTTCTAAATTCCTTTTAAACAAACGATATTTTAACATCGCTATTTTTTCTTCAACCAATAATGGTTGTGTTAACACAATATCAATTTCGTGAAACATAATAGAATCTTTTTCTAATAAAGAAATCAATAAATCATATTGTAACAAATCTTGAAGTAATAAATTTAAAAGATACTCTCTTCTTTCATTAAAAACGCTATTATTTCGATATAAATAACAAAAATAATTGTTTTGTTCGTTTTTAACTAGAAAATCTAAAATTTCTTCTTTCATACTGGCCTCCCTTCTTTTGCAACTTATTTAATATACTATAAAATAAAGAAATAATCTACTCATTTTAAAAAATAAAATTCGACAAAAAAACAAACCTATATTATAATCTTCAAAAGAGGGAACAATAGGAATAAAATTATCGCAAAAATTTATTATTGGTTAGCATTCAGTTTTCTATTAATTTATACAAATAGTTTTTTATTTCTAAAAAGCAATCCTTTCGTTCACATCCAAGGAATCTGGTTTTTCAAATTTAATCATTTCTATTAATACTTATAGAATTATGGTTCATTCTATTTTTACCTCTAAAAGTAACAAAACTCGAACCAAACAAAGCCCAACTTTTACTAGTATTACATTCTATACTTGTGGGAATTTTATTATTTTTTTTACCAGGTTATAGCCTTTAATTTATTCTATTTCTTCCTCATAGGATAATCCGTTTTTTTCTGGACAACAGGTCAAATTTATCATCTTACAAAGGGCGTAATTATGCATTACTTGTTTCTATTAACTATATTTATGTAATTCTAATAATGACAAGAGTAATCTCCCCTAAAACTTAAAAATCAACAGAAGAAAAAGAAGAATAAATGAGCATATTTTAGAATTTGACATAATAAAAATATAGTGTATAATAATGATTGCAATGAGTTAGGCAGCGAATTAGTAAAAGATTAACGTGTTTATAAAAATTTCAAAGTACCAAAGACTGCCTTTTTGATAAATGATTAATATAAACTCCCTAATGTTTTCTATTTCATAACTTATAGCAAAATAAAAAGAAAGGAGAATACACATGGCTAGATACACAGGACCTGCTTATAAAAAAGCAAGAAGACTTAATTTTTCACTTTTAGAAAATGGCAAAGAACTTGCTCGTCGTCCTTATGCACCTGGTATGCATGGAGCAGACCGTCGTAAAAAAATAAGCGAATATGGTGTCCAATTACAAGAAAAACAAAAAGTACGTCTAATGTATGGTTTAACTGAAAAACAATTTAGAAAAACTTTTGACCGTGCAAGCCGTATGAAAGGTGTTGCAGGTGAAAACCTACTTAAATTATTAGAAAGTCGTTTAGATAATTTAGTTTATCGTATGGGACTTGCTAGAACTAGACGTGGTGCAAGACAAGTTGTTAACCATGGTCATATCTTAGTAAATGGTAAAAAAGTAAATATACCATCTTATCAAGTAAAACCAGGAGATATAATTAGTATAAAAGAAAATTCAATTGAGCATAAAGCAATCAAAGAAGCATTAGAAGCAAATGTTAAATGTCCAGCATTCGTTGAATTCGATGCTAAAAAAATGACAGGCTCTTTTGTAAGACTTCCAGATAGAAGCGAATTAAATAGCGAAATCGATGAAAGTCTGATTGTTGAATTCTATAACAGATAAAAAAATCGTTCAAAACAAACGATTTTTTTTATTTCTCTATTTCGTCTAAACTTATTTCTAACTTACACACTTCTAATATTTTTAAAAAGGTTTCTAAGGTAATCTTTCTGATTCCACTTTCATAATGCGCGAGAGTACAATCTGCTATTTTTAACTTTCTTGCTAATTGTTCTTGGGTGAACCCTGCTTTTTTTCGTATTGCCTTTATATCAATTTTATTCATTGATACTTATCCTATATGGTTCTTCTAATGTTCCAACTCCACTTTTATATAGAACGTTTGGATTTAGATAAAACGTCGGACGGACTGCAAATATTCTATAAGTTTCATTAGTGCCTACAAATCCATTATCCATATGGTAAATATCCCATATAAAATCAGTATTTCCAGCAGGACTTATTGTCCATTCATGATACATACCAGCAACATTCATATATAGCCATGATTTTGTTCTATATAATTCTCTATTTTCATAAATACTATTTGTAAAATCCCCTATGGAATATCCAAAGTCTGACGGATAAATTAGTCCTATATTGGCAATATAATTTATTTTACTACCACCAATATTACTTCTTTCTGAATTATAAAATTGTTTTGAAGTAAAACTAGCATATTTATTTAAATCTGGTGCTCCTAAATACCATACACTTGGAGAGATAAAACTTTGGTATTTCTCTAAAGAATTCCAATATTCTCCATTTAAAATAGCAGAATTTAAATTGCTTGTTACCCAATTAAGGTCACGTGTAGAACTCCACTGATATCCTTTACCACTTGAAGTATGTTTGGAACCAGTTAATGCTGTTTGACCAATCCAGTCACTTACTTTAATTAATTTTACTCTATTTTCAAATTCTCCATCAACTGTAGATTGGGTTGGTATAACCCCTATGATTCGGTATAGATTGTCTTCTGGACAAACACTCTCTTCACTTCCAAAAC
>CANOWY010000035.1 GCA_947571135.1 uncultured Mycoplasmatota bacterium | reverse complement strand
AGTACCATTTTTTGAATGATTTTTCTATTTTTGGTTTCAACTAGCACAACGCGTTAATTAGGATATTAGGAACATAAAAATTTTAAATTATTTAAATCTAAAATCTTTATGTTTTAGATTATACATGTTATACTAAGTTTAGAAAATAGGAGGAAAAATGAAAAAGGACAAAGAAAATTTCTCAACACACAATGTTAACTTAGGAGAGGGAAATGTAGAAAATAGAAATTCTAAGGGATTTGAACGATTTAATAAAACTAAAAAGAAAAAGCAAATGCTAATTGGGGGAATAATGCTTTTGTTTTTGATGATTGGAGTAATAACACTTTATAAAACCTTTGCTTTATATGAAGAGAAAAAAGAATTTAATGTATTAGATGGAAAAGTCCCAGAGGTAGAAACTGAAATTATCGCTATGATAAATAATGCAGTTGTAGCAGAAATTCCAAAAAAGGGAAGCGGTTATATTGTGGATAAAGTTACATGTGAAAATGGAGTACAAGCAGAATGGGCTAATAGTACATGGAATTTAACCAATATAAAAAATCCTAATAAAATACTAAAAAAAGTATGTCAAGTAAATTTTACGAAAATTCCTAATAAAACAATAAAAGTTGAAGCGAGAGTAAATACAAGTGGTCCCATAGGAGGTTTTACTTCAAGCGGAGAATGTACTGGAGTTGATGGAAGAATTGGCACTGCTCGTCAAACCATTGATGTAAGCAATTATACGATTCTAGAGGTAACTACTACATGGAACCATTGGGTATCATATGGATGTGGAGGTACTCATAGGGCTAGTATCAGTCCATTAGGATATTCCGCTTCTTATTTTGAAAATTCCACCAATGCTAGTGGAACTATTAGTAGTGGAACTATTAGTACAAAAACATATGATATTTCTAATATAAATTCTATTACCGTTAGTGCAGAATCAACTGCAACTGGAGATACATATGTAAGTTTAACTTTACGTAATTAAATCAAAACGATTATAGTTTGCTTAATGGTAGAGAATTCGCTATAATATGAATAGGTGATTTTAATGGAAATCAAATCAGTAGATTTAAAAAATATTGCCGTTCGCCAAAGTCAATATCCAAATGATAAACGACCAGAATTTTTACTTGTTGGAAGAAGCAATGTTGGAAAGAGTAGTTTTATTAATACTTTGATTAGTCGTAAGAATTATGCGAGAACAAGTTCTAAACCGGGAAAAACACAAACGTTGAATTTTTATTTTATAAATGATTTATTTTATTTAATTGATGTTCCAGGTTATGGGTATGCAAAAGTGGATAAAAGTACTAGTAAAAAAATGGGAATGATGATTGAAGAGTATTTAAAAAATAGAGAAGAGTTAAAACATGTCTTTTTACTTGTTGATTATCGCCATAAACCAACTGAAGATGATGTTTTAATGTATAATTTTTTGAAGTATTATAATTTAAATATTACGATTATAGCGACTAAGTATGATAAGGTAACTAAGAATAATCGTATAAAACAAGACAAATTAATTCGTGATACTTTAAAGTTAGAAGAGAATAGTGATTTTATTCCTTTTTCTACTATAACAAAAAAAGGCAAAGAAGAAGTTTTTGCTATTATAGAAAATTACTTATGATAATTTGCAAATTTTTTTAAAATATGTTAATATACTTTAACGAATGGATGTGATAATCATGTTGGAAACTATATTACTAGTTGTATCTGTTTTAATGATTGCTATTGTTTTGTTACAAAGTAATAAAGCAAGTGATTCTGCTCAAATTATTACAGGTGGAAATGAGAGTTTATTTCAAAATACAAAAGAACGTGGTATTGAACTTTTAGTCAGTCGTATTACTCTATTTTTAGGAATTGTTTTCTTTATAGTATCTTTTATATTATTTATTAAGTAAGTAAGATATACTTGCTTTTTTATTGTTTTTCTATATAATAATTTAGAAAGCAAGGTTTTATTTATGGGAAAATTAAAGGATTTAAAAATACAATTTAGAAATATTAAAATGAAAATGTCTACAAAAGGTTTAACGTATTATGATTTTGTCCAAGTAAGAAGTATAAGGGATAGCATTAATTCTACATTATGTGCATATGACCAAGCATGGAGCGATTTTTATACAGAAGTAGACAATTTTTTATCTTATTTATCTACAAGTCCAATTTTTCATACTTTTAGTCTATGAATATAAACTACATGAGGGAACATGCTTCGTTATTGCCTTTAGTGCTTGCCAATAATAAAAAACATTTGGTTGATGTAGTCGGAACAAATTATTATTTTTCTTGTCAATTTCATAATGAAAAAACGCCTTCACTACGTATAAAAAACGTATCAAATACGGGATATTGTTTTGGTTGTGGTGCGAAAATAAATCCTTTTACTTATTTACAAGAATATGAAAATTTAAAATTTCGAAAAGTTTTACAATTGCTTGCACAAATCTATTTGTTTGATGTGAAATATGAAAATCCTAAATTGGATTCATTGGTTAGTAAGTATCAACAAGTGATAATGAGTGAAGAATATTTATTTTTGTTAGAAGAAGGTTTAGAACGATTTAATAAATTATCCCATAGTAATCAAGAAATAGAACAAGTAAATACTGTATATGAATATCAGTTAAGTACGATTGAAAGAATACGAAATCATATGTATGATCCAGGTTTTGTTTATGAATAACCAGAAAGAATATTACGAAAAAAATAAAACTCAAGGAAGACTTTGTTGCTTTCTTTTTTTCTTTTCTATACAATTTTTGTAGGTGATACAAATGAATTATGAAAATATTGGAAAGTTTATAACAAAAAAAAGAAAAGAGAAAAATTTAACACAAAAAGATTTAGCAGAAGAATTAAAAATAACGGATCGTGCAGTGAGTCGTTGGGAAAGAGGTTTAGGTTGTCCTGATATTAGTTTGTTAGAGTCTTTATCTAAAATCTTAGATGTAACCATCTTAGAACTTTTACATGGAAAAGAAATTAAAGATAAAGAAAAAGAAAACCAAGTGATTGTTAACATTTTACATAAGAATTCTAAAACATTAAAGATTTGGAAAACAATTACTTTAGTTTTTTTGAATTTTTTACTCCTGTTCTCTATATGTAGTTTTTATTTTCTTTTCTTGTTTCCATCTAAAATTGAAAAAGATGAAACTAGAACACTTTATCCTATAGTGTCAGAAAGTATGTCCCCTGCTTTAAAACTTTATGATATTGCCATTGTAAAGAAAAAAGATATTAAAGAAATAAAAGTAGGAGATATTATTGCTTATGTGTCGAATGCTAAAATAGCAAATGGTATGACATTAATCCATAGAGTCGTAGATAAAAAAAGTGATATAGAGTCAGGAGAAATTTATTTAGAAATAAAAGGAGATCATAATTATGTAAATGATGAGGGAATGGTTACAAGTGCTAATTTAATTGGTGTTTTAGAAAAACGAATTCCTTTTCTAGGGCGACTCCTACCTATTAAGGTTTTATCAGGGGTTATTGCGTTTTTTAATATTCTAGTTATTTTAAGTTTACTTCTTTTGGATTTTATACAACTAAAAAATCATAAGAAAAAATTATAGGGAGTAGTAAAGAAGGTGTTTCCTTGCTTTTTTTTTGGTATAAAGTGGGGTATAATAAAGTTATGGTGAAGAGTATGAAAAATAATAAAGGATTTACATTAATTGAACTGATTGCAACTATTGGTATTATGATTTTAATTGGTCTTGTCATTGTGAATAACATGACAGGTATTTTAAGTAAGCAGCATGATGAAGAGTATAATAGTTTTAAGAAAGAATTAGAAGATGGTGCTTGTATTTATGTGGAAACGAAATGGGATAGTTCTAAGCGAAGTAATTGCAAAACAAGTAATAATTGTACAGTGTCTATTGATGAATTAATAAAAGCAGGATTTATTGATGAAAATCTTAAAAATCCTAATAATGAGGAAGAGATAAAAAACAATCAAGATAAATATAAAGTAAAAGTATATTGGACAGATAATGTAAAAATTTGTGAAATGAACGGAGAGTGAGAGAATGAAAGAAGAAGTATTACGTATTTTAACAGATGTGTATGAGGCTAAAGAGGCAATAGAAATTAATGATCTGATTGGGTTAACAACACCAGAAGAATATCGCACGCTGGAAGAAACATTGGAAGAACTAGTCAATGATTTTATTATTTATAAAACAAAAAAAGAGAGATATATTTTAGTGAAAAATTGTCCTAGTATTAAAATTGGACGTTTAACAGTTAATAAAAAAGGATATGGATTTGTTATTTTAGAAAAAGAAGATGACTTATATATAGCAAGTGATAATTTAAATGGAGCGATTCATGACGATGTTGTACTTGCAGAAATTATTCGTAGTGGTGTAAAAAAAGAAGGCCGTGTTCTTAGAATCTTAAAACGAGAAATTAATGACATGGTAGGAGAGATTATTGTTCGTGATAATCAAATGTTAGTGGATTTAGATGATGATAAAAAAGATTTGGAACTTGTTTTAAAAAAGGAAAGTTTAGTAAATTGTGTTCCAGGGCATAAAGTTGTAATTCGTCTTTTAAAAGAACTTGGAAAGAAGAAATATCTAGCAGAAGTTAAACGTATTCTAGGTCATAAGGATGATCCAGGCGTTGATATTTTATCAATTGCTTATAAGTATGCTATTGAGACAGAATTTAATGAAGATGTTTTGAAAGAACTTAATTATATTCCAACAGAGGTAAATGAAAGCGAATTAAAAGGTCGACGTGATTTAACTGATAAAATGATTTTTACGATTGATGGATCTCATACGAAAGATATTGATGATGCTATAAGTTTAGAGATGGAAGGTAATATTTATGTTTTAGGAGTACATATTGCAGATGTTTCTAACTATGTAAAAGAGAATACGGCTTTAGGGGATACGGCTTATGAGCGTGGTACTTCTTGTTATCTTGCTGATACGGTCATTCCTATGATACCTCATAAATTATCGAACGGAATTTGTTCATTAAATGAAGGAGTTATTCGTCTTACTATGAGTTGCGTAATGAAGATTAATGAACGTGGTAAAGTCGTTTCTTATGACATTTTTCCTAGTTTTATAAAAAGTCGTAAGAAAATGACGTATGAGGCCGTTAATGATATTTTAATGCGTGATATCGTAGCGGAGGGATATGAAGAGTTTGCTTCTACTTTAAAGAAAATGAATGAACTTGCTCATATTTTAAGAAAAGAAAAAGAGTCACGTGGTTATATTGATTTTGATTTAGATGAAGCAGAAGTGGTGCAAGATGAGAGTGGTCGTGCTATTGATATTGTAAGAAGAGAACGTGAAGATGGGGAAATCTTAATCGAAGATTTTATGATTGCTGCGAATGAAACAGTTGCTAGTCATATTTATAATATGGATTTGCCATTTATTTATCGTGTGCATGGTACACCAAATAGTGAAAAAATTGATGACTTTGTAAATTTAGTTAAACTTCTTGGATATGAGTTACAAACGAAAGTCACGGATTTAACTCCCATTACTATGCAAAAACTTCTAAATGAATTAGCAGAAAAACCAGAATTTAGTATTTTATCTAGTATGCTTTTACGTAGTATGAAAAAAGCAGAATATAGTAAAGACAATATTGGACATTTTGGTTTAGGTAGCAAAGCCTATACGCATTTTACAAGTCCAATTAGAAGATTTCCAGATTTAACAGTCCATCGTTTACTTAAAAAATATCTAGTTGAAAATGATTTATCTATGTCTACAATTAGTTATTATGATAATGCATTAGTTGAAATTGCGGAACATTCTAGTGAAAAAGAAGTAGGAAGTGTTAATGCCGAACGTGATGTATTAGATATGAAAATGGCCGAATATATGGAAGGACATATTGGAGAGGTTTACGATGGTATGATTTCTACAGTTACGAATTTTGGTTTCTTTGTGGAACTTTCTAATTTGGTAGAAGGACTTGTACATGTTAGTACGTTAAAAGGAGACTTCTTTACTTATATTCCAGAGAAACTTGCTTTAATTGGAAATAATACGAAGAAACAGTATCGTGTTGGTGATATGGTACGTGTCAAAGTTGTTTCTGCTTCTAAACAAACAGCGATGATTGATTTTGAGATAATGAAAGAAGAGAGTATAGATGGAAATCAAGAATAAGAAAGCCTATTTTGATTACTTTATCGAAAGCGAAATAGAGGCAGGTATTGCTTTAGTTGGAACAGAGATAAAAAGTATAAGAAAAGGTTCCGCTCAATTGAAAGATAGTTATGTAGTGTTTAAAAATAATGAGGCGTTTGTTATTAATATGTACATTGCTAAATATGAAGAAGGAAATATTTTTAATCATGAAGAGTTGCGCACAAGAAAGTTATTACTTCATAAAAAAGAAATTAAAAAATTAAAAGAAATTAGAGAGAAAGAACGTTATAGTATTGTGCCTTTAAAATTGTATTTTAAACACGGACGAGCAAAAATTTTAATAGGGATTGCCAAGGGTAAGAAAATGTACGATAAACGTGAATCTATTAAAGAACGTGATGAAAAGCGTGAGTCAAGAAAGTTTATTTAATTCTTTTTTCTACATCTTTATGCTATAATATTATATAGGTGGTAAGATGAAAAAACATCTACGCAGACTAAATAAAAAACAAAGAGGTATTCTTTTTTCTATGATTGGCATTGTGCTCGTTTTAGGCCTATTTTTAACATTTCCTGTTTTTTATCAATTAAATCAAAAAGAAACAAAGGAAGAAGAAAAACAAGTAGAAGTTCCAAAATTACAGATTCTGGATTTAAATAGTAAATCAAGACCTATTGCTGTGATGATTAATAATATTGGAGTAGCAAGGGATTATCATTCTGGTTTACAAGAGGCTTATATGGTATATGAAATGATTGTAGAGGGTGGACTCACTAGATTAATGGCTATTTTTAAAGACGCCAATACAGAAAGGATTGGAAGTATTCGTAGTGCTAGGCATTATTATTTAGATTACGCTCTT
The DNA here is from genome assembly GCA_947571135.1 of uncultured Mycoplasmatota bacterium. Classification (GTDB taxonomy): domain Bacteria; phylum Bacillota_I; class Bacilli_A; order RF39; family UBA660; genus MGBC108787. Next base: position 4,442 of record CANOWY010000035.1, on the reverse strand, counting down.
GAAAACGACGCAATCTATGTGCATTGGGGTTATAGTGAATATGCCATGCGAGATTTAACGAAGTATAAAATTAATAATGTGAATGGTCTTACTTATGGTAATAAATATTTTTGGAAAGATAATGCTTTAAAAGTAGCAACAGAACATAGAGCCTATTCTAGTATGGATTTGATTCGGAAAGGGATGGAACAATTAGGATATCGTACTACAACGGAGGAAGATTCTTTGCTTAGTTATAGCGTAGATAGAATAGATGTAAGTAGCATGGAGGGTGCTATTCCTGCTAGTAATGTAAGTATTAAGTATTCTGGTAGTGTAACATCTTCTTATGCATATGATAGTGAAAATGAAAATTATAAAAGAAGTGTAAATGGAAAGAGTCATATCGACTATGTTACAAAAGAACAATACACAGCGAAAAATATTATTACGTATCAAGTGAAAAATTCTACTATTTCAGATGATATAAAAGGAAGACAAGATTTAGAAAATGTTGGAAGTGGAACAGGGTATTTTATTAGTAATGGTTATGCGGTACCAATCACTTGGTCAAAATCAAGTCGAAGTTCTAAAACAGTATATAAATTAATAGATGGAACTACTTTAAAAGTAAATGATGGAAATACTTATATACAAATACAACCGTTAGGAGGAGATTTAGTTATTTCATAATATAGATTTTAAAACATACTATTAGTTAAGGAGGAGAATAGATGCAAACGTTAATAGATTTTTTGGTGAATAATTATCTTTGGTTTATTATAATTTCTTTAATTTTAATTTTTGCTTTGATTGGTTATTTGGTAGATACGAGTGAAAGGGCAAATAAAAAGAAACTTTTTAGTGAGGAAAATTTGGATAATCCTGAAATAGCAAGAGAAGTAAAAGAGCCTGTTAAAACAACAGAACCTTTGGAAAGTTTAAATATGGATATGGGGACAGAAGAGATTCAAGAATTAAATAAAGATGTTATTGTAATGCCAAAAATAAAAGAGGGCATTGTACAAGAAGGAGTTATACCTAAAGAAACAACAGAAGTTTTAGATATTGAATAAAAAAAATAGGAAATGCTGAATTATCTCCTATTTTTTAATCTTATAGGAAAGTTCAACAAAAGACTTGAATTACGAACTTATGTATGATACATTGAGATTGCAGTAAAACAATAGGAGGTTTCAATGTACAAAACTTATAAATTTAGAATGTATCCAACTAAAGAGCAACAAGTAGTAATAACTAAAACATTTGGTTGTACAAGATTCATCTATAACCATTTCTTAGATAAATGCCAAAAGGAAAAATATACAAATGCATTTGCTATGTGTAAAGAATTAAAAAATATGTATAACGAATATCCATTTTTAAAAGAAGTAGACAGTTGTAGTTTAAGATGTGCTATATTTAATTTAGAAGATGCATATCAAGATTTTTTTGCCAAAAGAAGTAACTACCCAATATTTAAAAATAAATATACACGTCAAAGTTATCGAACAAATTGTATAAGAAGTAGTTATAAAGGAAAAGAATATGCAAATATAAAACTAGATTTAAAAAATAGAGAAATAAAACTACCCAAACTAGGTAGTGTAAAAATAAGAGGATACAGAAACTTAGAAGAACTAAGCGAAAAAATAATCAATGCTACCATAACCAAAGAAACAACAGGCAAATATTATGTAAGTGTTGTAGTAGAAGAAGTAAATAAGAAAGTACTAAAAGTAAGCCCTACAAGTATCGTAGGAATAGATTTAGGAATAAAAGCATTAGTAGTAACATCAAATGGTGAAGAGTACGAAAATCCAAAAGTATTATCAAAATATGAAAAAAGAATAAAAAGACTACAAAGGAAATTATCAAGATGTGAAAAAGGAAGTAAAAATAGTGAGAAAGTAAAGATACAAATAGCAAGAATCTATAGCAAAGTCAAGAATGCTCGAAAACATACAATAATAGAAATAGGAAATAAACTAGTAAGTGAAAATGACATCATAGTAAGTGAGAAATTACAAGTCAAAGAAATGACTCAAAACCACAATTTAGCCAAACCTATATTAGATGCAAGTTTTACGTCATTATGTACCTAGATAAATTGGAAAAGTAAATGTTTAGGGAAGTATTACTATCAAATAAATCCATACTATCCAAGTAGTAAAACATGTAACCATTGTGGGAATAAAAGCAATATAACAAATGATTTAAGTATAAGAGAATGGATATGTCCAAGTTGTGGTTTAGAGTTAAAAAGAGATATAAATGCAAGTATAAATATCATGTATGAGGGTTTAAAAATTCATTTTAAAGAAAAATTAAGTTAAAAAAATAGAAAATAAGTAAGAAAAAATACGGTGGCGACCATCGAAATTTAAGCCTGTGGAGAATAAAGGGTACTTTATCTATGAAGCAGGAAACTTGGGAGGCGACAACCAAGAGGAATAAAATTTGTAAAACTTATTTTATTCTTTTGTTCTACTGCATTCTTTATTATTGCATATAATTTGTTCTTCTTTTGTTTTTTCTTTTTTAGGACAACTTAAATGTATTTTTAAACGGTATTCATTGCTTGCAATTTTTGTGAAAATGATATAACTGTTTAAGTAGTTGCAAAATTTGTTTTCTTCATCTTTAATATCGTCGATTAAGTTTAGATTTTTCATTTCTTCAAGAATGAAAGAAGTAGAGTCTCCTATATTTTGCGGAAGCGTATTATTTTCAAAATAGTTTAAAGCAGTATTTGTAATGGTAGTTATGTTATTATTTAGTATGTTGTTTTGTTGTTCATGATGTTTTTTTAGACGAGAAATGGTAAAAATAATAATCATCATAGCAATTAAAAGAATAAGTAGTTTGAAAAGAAGTAGTTTGTAATTGATTTTTGTAAGGATTGTAGGGATTTGAAAATTTATCTTTACTTGCTTTGGCTTATTCTTGTTTTTTTCTTTTTGTCTCTTTGGGGTATCTATTTTTCTTTTTTCTTTTGGTGCTTTTTCCTTTTTTCTTTTTTTATATTTTAGTTCTTTTTCTTCGTACATAAATATCCCTTCTTTTGCTAATCTATTATACATGAATTTACAATTAATGTCATATAAATTTTATGGAAATTTTTATAAATTTATGATAGTATACGTATACGGGGCAGTAATTGGCTTTCGACAATTATTACTAGATATGATTGCAAGTGGTAGGCATACCTTAAATGCACAAAAATAATAAATAACAAAACTGAAAAAGCCTTTGGTGGCTTCAATCCTGTTTTTGCCTAATATAAGGTTAAGGGATTACTTCTACTTACTTTCTCTTATAGGGTAAGATAGGGGTTCATATATATAAGATATATTATAAAATGGTTTAAGGTTTTATAATGAATTAACTCTTAAACTAGTTATATAATAGGTACGTTATAGCCAGTTATATAATGAATTTATAAATCTAACTAAACTTGTAGAAATTGTATCATAGGGTATTTTGGACAGGAGTTCGAATCTCCTCTGCTCCACCATTGGGAAATCTGTTCTAACTTTTTAGAACTTTATATACAAAAGTATCAATTTCAAAAGAAGTTGATATTTTTTTGTGATTAGAGAAAGGACAGATAAAAATGGTAAGTATAGTTAGTAAAGAATTACACTTTGATGAAGAACTGAAAAAGAAAATAGAATTTATATGTGATTTTTGTAATACAAAGCCAACTATAATAAATGGGTGTATTAAGAATATTAAGCGAACAAATCTATCATATATCGAACCACATAGGGTTATTATTAAAGGTATTACATTTCTAGTATTTAACTATTCTAAAACTATTTATATTGGAAATCTAAGAAATAGTATTGAAATCAAAGATTTAGAGGACTTTATTAAGTCATTAGGCTAATTGTATTAAATTGTATCAACTTCTTTCCAAATAGTCTTTAAATAGGCAAAAAATGGTAATTATGTCTTGACTTTAAAGTTTAAATATCTATAATAGGTAACCAAGAAACAAGTTTTATGTTTTTGGGGGTTAATATGAAACGAAGTTTAAATTATATTAATTGGGCTTATTTAGATTTTAAGAGGTGTCAAAGACATAAAAATATTTAATGTGTCTTTGTCGCCTCTTTTTAGGTTTCAAAGATAAAAAGGAGGATTAAAAAAAATATGAGTGAAGAAAAGAAAATCGCAGGAATCTATATAAGAGTTTCAACAGAAGATCAAGCTAGAGAGGGATTTAGTTTACCAGAGCAAGAAAAAAGATTAAGAGCAATGTGTGAGTATAAAGGATATGAAATTTATAAAATCTATAAAGATGCTGGAATAAGTGCCAAGACTGGAAATCATAGACCAGCATTTGAAGAATTACTAGAAGATATTAAAGCAAAGAAATGTAATACGATTGTTGTTTTAAAATTAGATAGATTAACTAGAAGTGTTTATGATATGGAACATATTATGAAATTCCTAGA
>CANOWY010000034.1 GCA_947571135.1 uncultured Mycoplasmatota bacterium | reverse complement strand
TCAGATTGATTTAATCATTAACGTCACTTGGTGCGACGATTTTACCTTTTGGAGCAAGTGAGCGGGATCGAACCGCCATCTCAACCTTGGCAAGGTCGTATACTAACCATTGTACTACACCTGCGTGACTAAATAATAACAAAAGTTTGAAAAAAATGCAATCACTAATTTAAAAAAATAATATTTAATGATATAATATATAAACATAGAGAAAAATAGAAGAAAAGAAAGTGATTGACAATGAAAAAAAATACCAAAAAGAAAATAATCATTATTATAGTTATCTTAATAATTGCGTTAGGAGTAGGAGGCTTCTTTACATGGAAAAAACTAACAAATAATAATTCAAAAACAGAAACAAATACCGTAGAGGTATTAGATAGTATTAATGGTTACGACTATCATTTAGAAGATCGTGACTCAGAAATTTACAAAGAAACATTTTTTAAACTAAAAGAACTTTTAGAAAAAAGTGAAACGATAGAGTATGAACAATATGCTAAATATATTGCCGAACTTTTCTTAATTGACTTCTACACAATCGAAAATAAAATTAGTAAATACGATGTGGGATCTTTAGATTTCATTTATCCAGAAGAAAAAGAAAAATTTCAAAACAAAGCCATGGATACTATATACAAAATGGTATTGGACAATTCTACAAATACGAGAAAGCAAGATTTACCAAAAGTAACAAAAGTTGACTTACAAGAACCAGTCAGTACAACGTATTCAAAAGGGGACAAAAAATTAGAAGGATATACCATTGATGCTACAATTTCCTACCAAAAAGACTTAGGATACGATAAAAATGTTAATTTAACTTTAGTAAAAGAAGAAAATAAGATTTATGTTGTCAAATTAACAAATCCAGATGCCTAAAAAAGATTGTATAATCTTTTTTTCTTTAGTATAATAAAAAAGAAGAATAGGTGATTATCTATGAACAAAAAAAAAGAAAATAAGAGACAATTAAAAAAAGTTCTTATCTTGGTGGTAGCCTTAATGGTACTTGCCTTTAGTGGGACTTATGCCTACTTTACAACAAATTTTGTTGGGAGCCCATCTACTACTACTATGAAATCAGGTGTATTTAAAGTAGAAAGCAGTTTAGATACAGCCAGTGTTATTAGAAATAAAAGAATGGTATTAATCCATGTTAATGATACACAAGATCAAAGAGCCGAAAAAGCAGACAGATTGGTATTTACTGTAACCAGCAAGTCAGAATCAACAGTAGATGGAGAATTTCAGTTATTCCTAAAAGATATCAAACTAACTAAAAACTTATATTCAAAATATTTAAAATGGGAATTACTAAAAGGAAATGAAATTATTAGCAGTGGAGATTTTGAAAATGTTGTAAGAACAGATACACCAGTAGAGAATGAGGCAAAAAACGCAATAACAGATGTCGAAGAATTTCAAATAACAACAGATAGTTTGCCAATTCCCAAAAATACAACGCAAACATATACTTTTAGAATGTATTTATTAGATGATCCAAACAAAAATCAAATTGATTTAACAGAAGGAAGTTTTAGTGGCCGTCTTTATTTAGAAGCAGTACCTATTTCTTCTTTAAGTTCAGGAGATGAAAGTACTGACTAAAAAAGTACTTTTTTATTTTACTTAAAACTGCTATAATTAGAAAAAAAGAGGTGTTACAAATGGAAGAAAAAGCCCTTTCTTTAACTATACTAGTTGGTTTCTTCTTCTTAATAGGAATTGCCATTCCTAAATTTTTCAAAAACAAGCAAAAATTAATTCTGTTTACAACGGGCTTAACTTTTATTATCATGATTTATTTAATTATTTTTGATTTATTGCCAGAAATTATAGAAGTTTTACAACCATTTCAACATTTATACTATCTTCTTTTGATTGTAATATTTATCTTATTAGGTTTTTATGCTTTAAAAATATTGGATTTGTTTATTCCAGAGCATAACCATAACCACCATGAAAAAAATGACGATATAAAAAAGCACAATGCTCACTTATTTCATATTGGCTTTATTACAGCAATTTCTTTAATCCTACATAATATGCTAGAAGGCATTTCCATTTATATAACGGGATTGAATAATTTTAAACTAGGACTCATTATGGCAATATCTGTTGGCTGTCATAACTTACCCCTAGGAATAGAAGCCGCAATCGGAATCGATTCTCAAAAAGAAAAAAAAGTTCAAAAAATAGCCATATATATTCTATTAATATTTTCTAGTTTTATAGGGGCTTTTCTACTTTTTTTGTTTAGGACCGAATTAAACTCCATTTTAGAAGGAATGCTTTTATCCATGACAGTTGGAATGTTAATCTACATTAGTACAAGAGAATTATTTTCTGAAATCAAAATAAATAGGCAAAAAAAAGAGATTCAATCAGGCCTTATTATTGGAATTATTCTTGCCTTTATTTTATATTTACTTTAAAACGTGAGGTGTTTAGATGATTGGACTTGTCCTACAAGGTGGAGGAGCCAGAGGGGCTTATCAAATTGGTGCCTATTATGCATTAAAAAAAGCCCATATTAAATTTAATGGTGTCTGTGGCACATCTATTGGTGCCTTTAATGCAGCCTTAATTGCGAGTGGAAAAGAAAAAGAACTACTAAAATTTTGGCTAAATGTATCGATTGGAGAAATTCTTGGGTTTAATAAAGAATATGTTCGAAAAAAAATAGAGCATGAATATGATTTATCATACCTAAAACTAGGATTTAAAAACCTTATCAACATTATAAAATCACGTGGAATTGACATTTCTGGATTAGAACATATTTTAGAAGAGCACTTAGATGAAGAAACACTTTTAAAAAATAAAATAGATTTTGGTATTTGTACCATTCGTTTAAAAGATTTAAAACCAATGTATATCTTTAAAAATGAAATGAAAAAAGGCAAAATGAAAGATTATATTTTAGCAAGTTGCTATCTTCCTTTTTTCAAAATGGAAAAGAAAGTAGACAATCATTATTATTTAGATGGTGGTTTTTATGATAATACTCCCATCAATATGTTAATAGAAAAAGGATACAAAAAAATTTATGTTGTCGAACTAAATCCACTTCTTAACATTAATCGTAAACCAAAAAAAGAAATAGAAATTGTAAAGATTACTCCCAAAAGAAGTCTAGGAGGAACCATTATTTATAATCCAGAAAGCATCAAAGAAAACATCAAAATGGGTTATTATGATACGTTAAGAGTCATAAAAAAATTAGATGGGGATGAGTACTGCTTTAAAAAAATCCCTAATTTTGTTTATGATATTCTTGTTAAAAAAATAGAGAAAAAATTAAAACAAAGAGTATATAGTTTCTTTCATACAACCAACAATAAAGAGGCAATTATAAAATCTTTAGAATACTGTATGAAAAAAGAAAATATGGATTACTATAAAGTATACAATCCTTATAAGATGATAAAAAAAATAAAGAAGGCGGAAAAGAACAAACATTTTATTCACAAATTTTTGAGACAAATAAAATATTTTTGATAGCGATTACGATTTTTTTATAAAAAACGCTTTAAAAAAGTAGAGTCAAAAAATTTTACAACTAAATTAAACTATGCTATCATAAAATAGAAATGAGGGATAACAATGGGAAGATTTCCAAATATAGCAGCGAGCAAAGCGAAAACAGGCGCCCAAAAAGCAAAAGTATATTCGGGGTTTGCTAAAGAAATATACCAAACTGCCAAAAATGGTGGAACAGATCCAAGTGGGAATTTAAACTTGAGAAGATTAATTGAAAAAGCGAAAAAAGAACAAGTTCCCAGTGATGTAATCAATCGTGCAATTGAAAAAGCAAAAGGAGCAGGCGGAGAGGATTATCAAACCATTCTTTACGAAGGATTTGGCCCAGGGGCTTCTACACTTATTATTAAAACCATGACAGACAATGTAAATCGGACTGTAGCGGAAGTTCGTGCAGCATTCAATAAAGTGCATAAAAGTTTAGGAGTATCTAATTCTGTATCTTATAATTACGATTATCTAACGTTAGTTAGTTTTAAATGTGAGAATGAAGAAGTGATATTTAATGAACTTTTAGAACAGGAAATAGATATTATAGATTTTGAAATGGAAGATGAAATTCTTACCATTTCTGTAAATCCTACTATGCAACATAAATTAAAAGATGCTTTAGAAACTATGTTTCCTAATTTAGATTACATAATAGATGAAACAGGATATTATGCTAAAGATAAAGTAATATTGCAAGGAGAAGACTTAGAAGATTTTCAAAAACTAATGCGAATTTTAGAAGATGTAGAAGATGTAACGAATATTTATCATAACGTAAACCTAGAAGAATAAAAAGGAATGGTAAAAATTTCTATCTTGCCCAAAGATGAAAATTTTATTAAAATAAACTTTAACTAAAAAAGGAGTGGGTTTTGTGATAAAAGAAAAAAAACAAGAAATAGTACTTATATTAATTTTAATGATTTTAACAATTTTAATGGGAATATGTTTCCCCAGAATGTTTATAAATGAAGTGAAAACAAATACGACTTTAAATGAATATGCTATGGAATCAAACACTTTCAGTATTCCAAGAAATCAAGATGAAAGCCAAAATGACTTTATTTATTTATCGGATATAGATTATATTGCCAGTCAATCCAAATCTGGTTGGGGAAGCCTTTTAAAGGACACGACAAGTGCTGGTGGAAAAATTGCCGTAAAAGTAGAAGGTGCCTATTACACTTTTGACAAAGGAATGTGGGCGCATGCTTCATCTCAACTTGTGTATGATTTACATGACTATGATTATAAATATTTTACAGCCTTTTTAGGTTTAAACCAAACGGCTGCTTCCTCAAGTAATGGCGTAAAATTCTATATTTACACTTCTCAAGATGGTAGCAATTGGACTCTACAAACAGATGAAAATCCAGCAGTTACAAAACCTGGAAATAATGCTACCTTTGTAAAAATCAATATTGAAAATGCCAATTATTTAAAATTAATTGCTAATGATAATGGTGCTAATGGGAATGACCATGCAGTGTATGCAGATGCTAAATTAACCAATGCAGAAGATGATGAAAACATTATCAAAAGTGTCGCAGAGTATGATGAACAAATAAAAAGAGACTATCCAGATACAGATTTAGCAAATCCAGAGTATGAATTGCTATTACTTCAAAGAAATCTAGTGAAAAACATGGGACAATATGCTATAAAACGTTTTGTGTCAGAAAGTACCGAAAACCAAGCCACTTTTAATTGGCTATTTAATAACTTAGAAAACCTAAGACTTTATACATTAGGGGGAGTTCCAGAAGGTGGAAGTTATTACAACTCTTTAACTGTACTAAGAAGTATTTTAGAAAAACATATAAGCGATTTTGCTATAACAGAACAAACAAAATATGGGACTCGTTATGGAGATTTATACAAAAAAATGGCGATTGCTTTATCTCTAACGCATTCCAAACTAGTAGGATTATGGATGCAATCTAGTCAACCAGAAAATCAATCAGATGCAGTCACACGTTATGAGATTTATAAAATGTTACATAAAAATAATAAATTTGTAGTGACATCAAGTATAGATATTACAAAGTGGTTTGAAAATTATACCATTGAAGAAATGCGATTTGTTATGAACAACAATATAGATGATGAAGAAATTTTATGGTTAAATGAATATACCCAATCTTATGTAGATCAATATCCAACTCAAGCATGGAAATATTTAACACCTCATCCCTATATGGCTTATGTATGGCCAAATTATAGTAATCCTATTTTTCATGATCCAGAAAGAAAAGATTATTGGGATGAAAAATTTAATGGTATTTTTTCTAAATATGGTGTAACCTATCGAAATGGTTTATACAAAGTATGGATGAACTTTAGAAATGAGTTTGGTACTGGTGCCGTTTGTGGAGGAATATCGAAAACAGGTGCTAATATACGTGGTGTTCATGGTATTCCTGCTGCTGTTATAGGACAACCAGGACATGCGGCTATTATCTATTATTCTCAAGATGCAATTGGAAATGGATATTGGAATTTAGACAATGATGTATCAGGTTGGACATTATCAGAAAAAGGCGAAAGAATGTTACTTGGATGGGGAAATGCCAATTTTTCTAAAGGATATTCTGTTGTGTATATGGCCTTAGCCCAAGAAGTAATAAACAATAATGATACTTTTGAAGCAAGTGAAAAGTTGGTTTATCTTGCCGATGTATATCATAATAATTTAGAAAAACAAGAAGAAATTTATAGAAAAGCCTTAGATATACAACCGCTTAATATTGATGCTTGGTATGGTCTTATCAACAACTTTAATGCAAACACAAATAAAACAGAAGCCGATTATTTTAAATTAGCAGAAGATATAGGAGAAAATTTAAAATATTTTCCATTACCAATGTTACATTTAACGAATTTAATAAAACCAAAATTAACAAGCATTGAATATGAATTTAAGTTTACTCTTTTACAAACACGTATTTTAACAGAAGGAAGCAAAACTCCAAACAATACAGAAGATCAATATTATGTTTATCAACCTTCCCTAACAAGATTAGAAGCCAATTATTTACTAGGCAAGTTAGACAAAAATATGGCAACTTTCTCTTTTGACGGAGAAAATGCAGGCAAGTTAATATTAGCCAGTCGCTTTAATGGAAGCGGTGTACGTTGGGATTACAGTTTAGATGGAAAACAAACCTGGAATGAAGTTTATTCTCCAGCAGGAGAAGACCATAGTGTAACCTTTAGTCAAGAACAACTTGCGAGTATTACAGCAGAAAATGATATATATGTTCATATTGTAGGAGCCAATTATACTGAAGAAAACATTTATAAAATTGATATTTTAGACAATGTAATAGCAGAAAGTAGTTACTTTGCTAACGACTTAGAAAATAGAGTAATGGGAATAGATTTAACCTATGAATGGAGAAATACAGAAAGTGATTCTTGGACTTCTTATAAAACAGCGTCTCCTGATAATACAGGCAATAAAACTCTACAAATTAGACAAGCCGCAAATGGAGTCAAACTTGCAAGTAACGTATTAACATTTACATTTACAGAAGATGCTCAAGACAATACAAGAAAATACATTCCTGTTTCCCATTTAATGATAGATAGTGTATCTACAGAAGCCGTGAATAATGGAGGAAGTGCCACAAATGCAATTGATGGAAACTACAATACAAGATGGCATTCTGCTTGGAACGGAACAGATACAAATCGTTTTATTGTCATTAAATTAGACAAACCAGTGTATCTATCTGCAGTTGAGTTTGTTCCTGCAGGTGGTGGAAACGGAAAAATTTATGACGGAACCATATATGGAAGTCTAGATGGAGAAAACTGGGAAAAATTAGCAGAACAAAAAGGACTAACCTATACAAATCAAGCCAATACAAATGTTGATGCTATTGCCAACACAAAAAGTTTTGACGTAAGAATTCCAAAAGAAGTGCAATACATTAAAATTGTAGCAGATAGAACAAATGGAAATTGGTTTGCTGCAAGAGCCTTTAATTTATTCCAAGATATTACGGATAACGAACATCCAACGGCAGGTATTGGATACAGTACAACAGAGCCTACAACAAAAAATGTAGTTGCAAGACTTGTAAACCCAAGTACAAATATTACCATTACGAATAATAACGGTAGTGATACGTATACATTTACAGAAAATGGTTCATTTACTTTTGAATTTGAAAATGAAAACGGAATTCCAGGTTCCGCTACTGCTAAAGTAGATTGGATTGATAAAGAAATTCCAACCGCATCAATAGAGTATGACATTACAACACCAACTACGAAAGATGTAGTAGCAAGTCTAATCAATATAAATGAAGACATATATTTATTAGACGAAGACAATAATAAAGTGAATTTTGTAGAAATAATAAATGGAACAGTAAGTCGTATAGAATATTTAGACGTCGAAGGAAAAATAACGAAAATTCTTTATTTAAATGCACAAAGAGTTACTGAAAAAATAGAGTATTATTATAGAGAAGAAAAAACACTCATTATTTATACTGTTAATTTAGATGCTGCAGGTAATATTACTAGTTCTTCCTTTACAAATGAATTTGGGGAGCCTGTAGTTCCAGAAGATGAATATGAAATACGTAAATTAGATGCAATGGGAAGATCAAAACCATTAATTTATACTTTTGAAGAAAATGGAGAATATACTTTCCGCTTACAAGATAAAGCCGGAAATAGGAGTGAAGTAAAGGCCAAAGTAAATTGGATAGATAGAGAGATTCCAACTGCCAATATTACGTATGATATAAATGAAACAACTACAGGAAACGTCGTAGCCACTATTACTCTAAGTGAAGCAGGAATCATTACCAATAACAATGGTTCTAGGACTTATACATTTACAAAAAATGGTGAATTTACATTTGAATATCAAGATTTAGCAGGAAATAAAGGTTCTGCTACTGCCAAAGTAGATTGGATAGAAAAAAAGATAGAACTTCCAGATATTAGATTACATTATAGTGAAGTTGAAAAGACGATGAATCCAGTTACTGTTATGTTAGTCAATCAGGGAGGACCTATAAGAATCATCAATAATAATGGTTCTAATACATACACATTTACAAAAAATGGTGAATTTACTTTTGAATATCTAGATGCAACAGACAATTTTGGTAGTATTACAGCAAAAGTAGATTGGATTATAGAAAAAGAAGAAGACGACAATGACAATAGTAATAACAATAATAATTCAGATAATAATAACCAATCAAATAATTCTTCAAATAACTCATCAGGATCAGGCAACAATCAATGGACAACGACAACACCAACTAAGAAACCAACTTCAAATACAAAACTACCGTCTATAGATAAAAATCCGAATCCTGGTCAAGAAACAAACAACGATGAAAATACCAAGAATGAATTTAATGATCAAAATAATGAAAAGAATAACATAACAAATGATGAAGAAAATAAAACTCAAGAAGAAGCGCAAAAAAATGATACAAAAGAAGAAAATAGCAACAAAATAAAATTTGCATTTATTGGACTTATTAGTTTCATTATTGTAATATCATTTTTAAGATTTAAATTCAAAAGAAAAAAGTAAAATTCTAATAAAAGACGCAACGTTAAAGATTTTGCGTTTTTTTAATTATGAAAAAATAATGAGTTCCTATGGAATTATAAATAAAAATTTGGTATAATATGTAACATATAGGAGTTGATTCAGATGTCAATGCAAGCATTATGGGCTTTAACTACAAAAGTATTAGATATTTGTGTAGTATGGCTTTTGTTTTACTATATTTTAAAAAATATTAAAAATAACGTAAAAATGATTTTAATCGTAAAAGGAGTCATATTAATCTTTATTATCGAAATTATAAGTAAAATCTTTAATCTTTATACAGTAGGTATTATCTTAGAATATATTTTTGAATGGGGGCCTCTTGCTATCATTATTATTTTTCAGCCCGAAATTAGAAGTGTTTTGGAAAGCATTGGACGTACACAACTACTTGGTAGACATAAAACACTAACAGGGGATGAACGTGAGAAAATGGTCTGTGAAATTATGGAGGCTGTAGAATACTTGAAGAAAAATAGGATTGGAGCCCTTATGGTTATTGAAAGAGATATTTCGCTTCAAGAATACATTGACCCTGCTACTAAGATTTATGCGGATGTTTCAAGTGAATTATTAAGTAATTTATTCTTTCCAAATTCTCCACTTCATGATGGAGGTGTAATTATACAAGGAAATCGAATTACTTGTGCTGGAAGTGTATTTAAAACAAGTATGGATCCAAATGTGAATAAAAAGTTAGGGACGCGTCATAGAGCAGCATTAGGAATTGCAGAAGAAAGTGATGCTCTTGCTCTAATTGTTTCTGAAGAGACGGGAAAAATTAGCATTGCTTGCGATGGAGACTTAAACTATAACTTGACATTAGATGAATTCCGTTTACGTTTAATGGAGGAATTAAAACCGAAAATGGAAGTATTCTATGAAGCCGATCGCAACCAAGAAAGTGATGGTGAAGAAGATGAATAGAAGCCAGAATAAAAAGAAAAAACATAATATTATTGTTACTTTCTTTATTGCTATATATAACATAATAGATAGAATTTTAATTACTCCCATTAGTAGAATTATATTTAAAATAACAGATAAACTAAAAAACAATTCCAATAAGATTGAAAAAATACTAAATCGACCTAATATATTATTATATTTAGCATTAGTATTTGCCATTACAATGTTTTTTCTAGTAGATAGAGAAGTAATTAACTTAGTACAAAATGAAGCAGAAGTAATCGCAAACCAACCAGTGAAAGTCTTATATAATGAAGAAGCCTATGTAGTTGATGGACTTGTCGACAATGTAGATATCATTCTAACGGGGAACAAAAGTGCTATTTATTTAGCCAAACAATTAGGAAATCATGAAGTAGTACTTGATTTAACAGATTATAAACCTAGTAATTCTTCTTATAGAGTAAAACTTACATACAATCAAACTGTAGATTCAATAAAATACAAGATAGATCCCACTTATGTAACAGTAACGATAAAAAATAAAGTGAGCAAATTATACGCTATTTCTTATGAGTTATTAAATGAAGACAAATTAAATGAAAAATTAAGTGTCGAAAACGTTGAACTTTCAAAAAGCGAAGTAGTAGTAAAGGGGTCAGAAGATGCTTTAAATAAAATTGCTACTATTAAAGCCTTGATCGATTTAAATAATACAGATTATAGTGATGCTGGAACATATGAAACCAATAATATTCCACTTGTTGCTTATGATGAAAAAGGCAATTTGCTTAGCAATGTTGAAATTGTACCATCTACTATTTCTGCAACTGTGACGTTAGATACTTATAAAGCAACTGTTCCAATTAAAGTATTAGCAACAGGAACGCTAGTTACAGGAAAAGCCATTTCAACAGTGACAGTAAATGGTACCACAAATTATAGTGTAGACATCTATGGTGAAAAGAGTGTAGTAGATAGTATTACGAGTGTACCAGTAACAATAGATGTAAACGGACTGGGAAATAGTGGTTCAAAATCTTATAATGTAACAGTGTCAAAACCAGCAGGAGTAAGATACATTAGTGAAACAAGTGCCAAAATAAATATCAGTTTTGATGATGAAAAACAAAAGACAATCAATATCCCAAGTTCATATATTAATAGTAGAAACTTAGATAGTAACTTAACGCCAAACTTTCCTCCAGAAAGCAATTCTATTGCAGTTCAAGTAAAAGGAGTTGAGTCAGTAATTAATGAAATAACAGAAGATAACATAACGGCTTATATTGATTTAACCGGTTATACAGTTGGAGATCATGAAGTAGATTTAAGAATTGAAAGCGATGATCCAAGAATAACTTATGTGGTAAGTAGTAAAGTAAAAATAAAAATAACATAACTGAGCACAAATAACTCAGTTATTTTTTAAAAACTAATACAACAAATAAGTTGTATTTTTTGTTTTTTCCATTTATAATAAAAATATAATAGAAGGAGGAAAAAATGAAAAAAGAAGAAATAAAGAAAAATAACCTCCCAACTTCAGGAAATAACCTGGGGGGGGGGTACATTAAAAGGTAAGAAAACCCTAGGAAGTACTGAAAAGAA
>CANOWY010000033.1 GCA_947571135.1 uncultured Mycoplasmatota bacterium | reverse complement strand
CTTAATTTGAACTAAAAAAAGAAAACTGCATACACAATTTTCCTAAAAGATTCCACAATTTGCTAAATAAAAGCACGATCCAGACGAATTTGACAAAATTTCAAATTTTATTCTAAACTAAATACCCACAAGTTTTTAATTTGACTTTCTATGCGTTCGTATTCCCATAAAATACTACTTCTTTCAAGACTATTTGGATCGTTTACTTTTATTTTTCCATTTTGTATTCCTGAAAGAACAATAAAATGACCAGTTGTAGTAAAATCTCCTTTACGAACACTACAAATAATCAATTTCCCCGATTCTAAAGCACGATAAATGGCTCTTTTTGAAAGGGTTAGTTCTTCTCCTTTAATGCCAAAGTATTCACTTCCTTTGGTCATTAAATCCCAACTGGTTCCCGTTCCATTAATGTAATATCCTTGTTCGAATGCGTACTTAGAAACCGTATAAGGGGTAATATCATCTTTTCCCGTAAGACCTGTGATAACCATAGAAAGAGTGGTAGGAGCACACCCATTTATCGCAAGATAAGAATCTCCATATCTAGCATATCCCCAACGTTTATCCCATTGCA
Source organism: uncultured Mycoplasmatota bacterium (assembly GCA_947571135.1). Classification (GTDB taxonomy): domain Bacteria; phylum Bacillota_I; class Bacilli_A; order RF39; family UBA660; genus MGBC108787. Next base: position 11,250 of record CANOWY010000033.1, on the reverse strand, counting down.
AAAGTAATGGTACTATTCCTTTTTGGGCTTCTTCTATTTTATTATTTTCCACTTTTCCTTTTTGTTGTGGAAAATCAAATACAAAATCAAGCATCTCTATGTTTCTAGAGAGCATATCAAGTAAGTCTATTGGATATTTCTCCTTTTGTTCTAAAATACTATTGATTCTTTCATCTTGTTTTTTTAGATTTTCTAGACGTTCTTCCATAGTCGTTGTCGTGTATTGTAAACTAGAGACATCATCATAATGAAGTGACTTTTTTGTTTCTTCTTTTTGAACATTTTCTACTGGTATTTCCTCTATATTTTTTAAATTTTCTATATAAGGAGAAGCAAATTGGTAGAGGAAGATGGCTATTACTATGGCTATGAGGGTATTTCGTACGGTTTTCTTTAGTTTTCTTTTCTTTTTTCTTGCCATTTTTTAATCCTTATAGATTCTAGGTAGTCTTTTTCCTAAGCGACTTAATAATTCTGGAGTAATAGTACCTGCTAATCTGGCTATTTCTTCTGCTTGTACTATCGGATTATCTCCTATTAACGTCACAATATCTCCTACTTTTGCTTCTTTTATGTCACTAACATCTACCATAATTTGATCCATACAAATTTTACCTATAACCTTAGCATATGTATTACAAACAAGTACCATAGCCTTTGTATTTGATAAACTCCTTGGGTATCCATCAGCATATCCAATAGAGACAGAAGCAATTTTGCCTTTCTTTTCGGCCTTATAAGTTCTGCCATAGCCAACAGTTTCTCCTGTTTCAATTGTTTTGATACTTGTTATTCTAGCCTTTACTTTACAAACTGGTTTTAAATCTAACGAAATCTTTTTATAAAAATTTTTAGCACTATGAATTCCAAACAGTAAAATACCAATTCTAACGTAATCATATGGCAAATCTTGATAGTTTAACATTCCATAACTACTTTGGATATGGGTATTTCCAATAACAAGACCGTGGTCTTTTAGCATTTGGATACAAGTATTAAAATGATTGATTTGTTGTTCTGTAAATTGTTTATCTTTTGTTTCCTTAGAATCAGAAGTGCATAAGTGACTAAAGGTCCCTAAAATTTCTAATTTTTCATTTTTATATATTTTATTTAAATGGGAAAACGCATTGTATTTTTCCCCCATACGATTCATTCCAGTATCTATTTTGACGTGGCATTTTAATTTTTTGATCAAATTTAGTTTTCCTATTTTTTCTGCATATTCATAATCTGTAATGGTTTGTATTAAATCATATTCTTGCACAAGAGAAAGAAATTTAATTGGAGTATATCCAAAGAGTAAAACATTACCCAATATCTTGGATTTTCGTAAACTAATTCCTTCTTCAAGTGTTGCAACAGCGAAATCATAAATTCCAAGTGTGTTTAATTTTTTGGCAATTTCCGTGGCTCCTAGACCATAGGCATCTGCTTTTAAAACTGCCATTATCTTGGTTTTAGGAGATAGTATTTTTTTTATTTCTTTTATATTGTGCTCTATATTTTTTAAATCTATTTCTATCCAGGCTCGTGATACTTCAAGTTGCATTTTTATTCCTCCTTTATACTTAAGATAAATCCATCTTCGTTGTTGCCAGAAATAAGATAGTTTTGTGTATTGTTTAATTCTATTTCCTCTTGTAACGGAAGAAAAAAGATTTTATATCCATATTTTTTTAGTGGATTTGTAGGATAGGAAAATTGTTTTATGTACTCTATGTATTCTTCTAAGCAGAAATGCAAATCTGTTATAATTTTGGAATGAGGATACGAAACATAGCGAAAGTGCCACTCTTCTTTGGCAATTTTTGTCATATTTTTCTTTTCTTCTGTGTAACGTTCAATAAAACCATACTCTGGTGCAATTTCTCTAAATTTTTTAGAAATGCCGCAATTTGGAAAACTAGGACAAATAAAATCGAGGTTCTCTATATTTTTCCCTAAATCAATGGCGAGTCCTGTTTGGTGTTCACTGGTATTTGGGTATGCTACAAATTTCTCTGTATAGTCTTTTCCATTCTCTTTTAAAGAGGTGTTATAAATTTTTCTTTGCTCTTTTTCTGTTCGATATCCGCTTACGGGAATAATACTATCTTTGGCATCAATCTCTTGTAAGGCTTTTTTCAAATTTACAAGAGCCTCGTTTTCTAATTTTATATTTGGAAAATTAGAGGAATACCTAGAAATACTTTCTGGGGTTTTGGTATAAAAATGGCTATGGTTTACTAAAATTAAATACCCTTTTTTATACTCTTCTTTTCTTATTTTCATTTTTCTAATCCTAACTGTATTAACCTTTCTACTATTTGTTGATAAGAAATTCCAATGTGTTTTAGCATATTGGGATATCTAGAATGTTCTGTAAATCCTGGAATGGTATTTACTTCATTTAAATAAATTTGTTTTTCTTTGGTATAAAATAAATCCACTCGAGCAAATCCAGAACACCCTAATATTTTATAAATTTTTAAAGCCGTATTTTTTATCCTTTCTCTTTCTGTTTCGGCAATTCTTGCTGGCAAGTGGACTTTACTTGTTTTTGCATTGTATTTTTCTAATGTATCATAATAACTACTGGCAAGTTCAATTTCATCTACTTCTCCTACAATAACTTCTTGATTTCCCAAAATGGCACATCCCACTTCAATTCCTTCTATTTTTTCTTCAATCAAAATTGCATCGTCATAAGTATAGGCAAAGTTTATAGAATTTATTAGTTGTTCTTTTTCCTGTACTTCCGTAATTCCAATTGAAGATCCCCCTTTTATTGGTTTTACAAATAGTGGATACTTTAAATGGTTTACTGTACTTAAAATTGTTTTTAAGTCCTTTCCTTTAGAAAAAGCATACGACTTTGGAACTAGAATTCCTTCTTTTTCAACAAGTTGATGGGCTAAAAATTTGTCCATGCCCAAAGCAGAGGAAATCATATTACATCCTACATACGGAATACCAGCCAATTCTAATAATCCTTGTAATCTCCCGTCTTCTCCATTTTTGCCATGTAAAACGGGAAATACAATATCAACACTGATTAATTCTTTTGTTTCTAAGATGTAAAATCCATGGTCTTTTTTATTACAAGAAAATGTAATTTCTTTTCTCTTTTCTTGAAACCAAGTATTATTTGCTATTTTTTCTATACTTCCTTCGTATAAATAAAAATTTCCTTCTTTTGTTATTCCAATACTTAAAATTTCATATTTTTTTGGATTTAAATTTTTTAAAACTGACGTGGCAGAAGCAAGAGAAATTTCATATTCACTAGATGCCCCACCAAAAAGGACAGCAACGGTTGTTTTTTTCATTTTTATTCTTCTCCTTTCTCATCTGGTAGATTGTATTTTATTTCTACTTTTTCTTTATATAGTAACTTTTTTTCTATTGTTCTTCCTTTTTTATCAATAATTTCTCGTATTACATCGACACTTTCAAACTTTTTTCCTTCTTCCCAAAAATATTCTAAATTTTCATTAATTATCTTAATTTTAACGGATTGTTCTTCGTTACAAAGTATTGATGTTGTCATAAATTCAGAATTAAATGTAATTACAAGTTGATAAATGGCTTGTGTATCATTTCGCACCTTCAAATCTAACCAACCACTCGTAATGGTAGCATCTACACCTTCTAAAGTCTCTTTATCCGAATTGGGAATCGTTTTTATTTTATGACCATGACGCTCTAGGATGGTAAGGGGGGTTTGTAAAAACGAATAGTAAAGCAAATTACTGAGTTGACAGACTCCTCCTCCTTTTTTGGGAATTGTTTGGCCATTTAATAAAACCAGTCCTTCTTTATATTTTCCAAACTTTTTGTCTTTTCTCGATAAGTAACAAAAGGAAAACGTTTCTCCAGGATAAATACAGATATGATTCATTGTCTTACTTATAATTTTTAAGTTGTGTACTTTATTTTTTTGGTACTTTATAGCATAGCCACTTCTCATATTCACCATTTTTACTTTTTCTTTTACGACTTCAAAGGGAAGCAATGTTTCTTCTTTTTGTATTGCGTATTTATTTTGATCGAAAAACATTTTACTGTAGTAAAATACATTTCTTTGCCAAGCTCGAATGGGAACTAAAAATGGAAATCGCTCTGTTATTCTTTTGCGTGTCATTATAGAAAACCTCCTAAATTCTAAAAAATTTTTAGAATTTAAGTTCATTTTATAGAAAAAGTAGGGAATGTTTTTTAAATTTCACTTAAAAAAAACTTAAGATTTACTTAAGATTTTTTATAGGTAATTCTACATAAAATTTGGTATAGATTTCATCACTTGTAATTGAGATATTTCCTCCATGCAATTCTACAATTTCTTTAGAAATCGCAAGTCCTAATCCACTACCACCTGTTTTTGTAGTACGAGATGAATCTGCTCGATAAAATTTTTCAAATAATCGTTTACATTTTTCTTTACTGATTTGCTTTCCTTTATTGGTAAATGTAATATGAATAAAATTGTTTTTTTCTGTTACTTTTATAGTTATCAAATCATCAGTACTATAAAAACAAGCATTTTGAATGAGATTGCCAAAAACACGAGCAAGTTTGTCAGAATCTCCATAGAGGATACTATTTTTGTCCATTTTTAATTCTATTTTTTTCTGATTTTCTTTTAAAATAGGATAAAAATCATCAATTAGTTGCTCTAACATTCTTCTTAAATGAATTTCTTCTTTTTCTAACACAATTGTTTCAGAGTTAAATCTAGCAATATCAAACAATTCATTGATTAAATCCTCTAACCGATATGATTTTTCAAGAGCAATCCCAATATATTTTTCTTTTTGTTTTAGGGGCATGTCTTTCATTTCTTCTAGTAAAGAAAGATATCCAATCATAGACGTAAGAGGCGTTTTTAAATCATGGGCTAAATATACTACTAAATCATTTTTCTTTTGTTCATTTTCTTTTGCGAGTCTTTCATTTTTTTCGCTTTCTTTTTTTAGATGATTCATTTGGCGCTCAAAAGGCTCTAATTCAGTAGGTAGTTTAATATAATCTACACTTTTATCTAATAATTCATTAGAAGCATCAAATATAGCCTCCGTATAAGAAAATACTTTTTTTAATAGTTGATATAAAAAGAGAAAAACGCCAACAATCCAGACAATAAAAATGATTATAAAAAAATAAATACTTGAGGTAAAATTTCTAAAAAAACGAACAAATTGATAATACCTTTTCCAGGAAATATCATATAACCACTGAAAATCTAAAGCATTAATGATTTCAACGATTAAAACAAAGAATATCGGTATTGTGATTGTCCATATAATAATTTTTATCGTAAATTTGGCATAAGTCTTTTTTAGAAGTTCATTCTTCTTTTTTTCTTTATTTTTCAATTTTATACCCCACTCCCCAAATGGTTTTTATGTATTTTGGATTTTTACTGGTATCTTTCATTTTTTCTCTTAAATGCCTAATATGAACCATAATGGTATTGTTATCTTTTTCATAGTATTCTTCTTTCCAAACATGTCGAAATAACTCATCAGTTGTCACTACTTTTCCTCTATTCTCAACTAAATACCATAAAATTTCAAATTCAATTGGTGTAAGTTCTATCTTTTTTTCTTTAAAATAAAATTCGTGTGTATCTTTATTCATTAAAATATTACGAAAATCAATTTTGTTTTTCACTTCTGGTTGATTATAATTTTTATATCGCCGAAGTTGGGCTTTAACTCTTGCAACAAGTTCTAAAGGTTCAAATGGTTTTGTAATGTAATCGTCTGCTCCGATAGTAAGACCACTAATTTTATCTAAATCCTCTACTTTTGCTGTTGCAAAAATAATTGGAAATGTATATTTTTTTCTTATTTCTTTACAAAGTGAAAATCCATCTTTTTCTGGAATCATGACGTCTAATATTGCAAGATCTATGGGATTTGTTTCTAAGAAATCTAATATTGTTTTACTCTCATAAAACTTATGCACAATATAGTTTTCATTTTGTAAATAGATTTCTATTAAATCTGCAATTTCTATTTCATCATCAATGACTAAAATATGCATAATATCACCTCAAAACTTAGGCTTATTTTAACACTTCCTATTTTAATCGTAAAATAAATATAATCACTTGTTTACAAATTTTGGCATATTTATTTTATATTTTTATGAATCTTTATTTTTTAAATCGTAATATTTTTTTGTTTTCTGATATAACCATGTAAAAAGCACTATCTTAAATATAGTAAGATAGCACTTTTGATAATTATTTATCTATTTGGTAAACTTTGCATTTACATTTAAATTTCTTTAATATACTCTAAAAGTTTTAAAAACATTCGAATGAAAATTGATTCTAAACCATCTTTTTTTAATTTACGAATTTGAATACGCTTTTTCTTAATATCCACTTCACTGAAGAAAATATTGGCAATTTTATCCTTTAATCTTGTCTCGATTTGCAAGTCACTAATAATTGAATCTACTTCTTCATTAATAATACGCACAGCATCAATTTCAATGTCTTTCCCTTTACAGTTTATTGTCAATTGACTTGTCGTTGGTACTTCTTTTACTTCTACGATAAAGTCATTATCTTCTACATAATTATTCGTAATCACAACATCTTTTCCAACATATGTAATGACATCATCTGCTTCTCTCGTATTTCTAAATCTTATTTTATAGTCTCTTTTCTCAGGTATAATACCCGTTTTCCCTTCTACTGGACGTATAATTAACGTGTAATTGTTTTGTAAATAATTGTAATCTATATACGTCATAATGTAAAATCCTTGTTCAAATAAAGAAGAATATCCATCATCTTCATAAAGTTTATATGTATTACTTCTTCCTGGAAAAATATGAATTTCCATTTTTTTAGGAGGATTGGTTACATTAATATTTTCTTCTAAATCTGCAAGGGGAATAATACTTCCAGCACGCGCAAATACTGGATAGTCTTCATCTTTATAGAAAGTGACATAACGTTTATCTCCTGGAAATTTTTTTCCTGTTTTAAAATCATACCAAATACCGTTTGGCAGGAAAATTTTTTCAATAGCACGGTTCATAATATTATCTTTTTTTACAGTAATTGGTGCTACAAACAACTCTCCACCAAAATAGTACTCATTTTTATATAAAGGTTCATCGTAAACTTCTGGGTTTTGGTAATACAAAGGTTGAATTAATGGAAGCCCTGTTTTGTGGTATTTATACCCTTCTGCATAAAGATAAGGAATCAAGCGATGTCTTAATATACAATAATCTCTTACAATATTTAATGTCTTAATGTCCCATCTCCATGGTTCACGCTTGTAATAATGGCCATGCTGGGCACTAAAACGGAAGATTGGCGAAAAAGTTGCTAATTCCACGAAACGTAAATATAATTCACTATCTTCAATTCCATCTTTATATCCCCCAACATCATGACTCCACCAAGATACTCCAATATTGCTAGCGGTTGAATTAAAAAAAGGCAAAAAACGCAGTGTATCCCAACTTACCGTCGTTCTACCAGAATAATGGACAGGAGTTCTATGGGGCGCTACTAAAGAGTTTCTTGATAAAAGCATTCCTCTTCTAGTTGCGTATTTTTTATAATCATTAAAATGATAGTAGTTAAGTGCTTTTAATGTATTTAAGTCTTTTTTATTGTAATAATCTAAGAAGAAAAAGTCTATTCCTATATTGTTTAAAGGCTCAATCAATTCGTGAAAGTATTCCATTAAAATACTTGTGTTAAAAACATTAAATGGAATATTTTTATTTTCCACTATATTTAGATGGTCTTTAATTGTTTCATAACCAGGTTCTTCTTTACTAATTCCTTCACTAGGGTCAATAGCAAGCCCTACACGTACACCACGTTCATGCATATAGGTTACAAATTCTTCTGAATTTGGAAATAAGGATTTATTAAATGTATATCCAGTATTAGGAAGATCCGTTTTGACATGCCAGTTATTTCCTAGTAATAAAACAGAATAAGGAATACGATGACGTGCAAAATTTGTTAATAATTTTTTTAAATCTTCAAAACTATAAATTTCATTTTTATTCCACCAAATTCCCAGGGCATATCTTGGAATCAAACTAGGTCTTCCTGTTAGGGTAAAATAATCTCGCAAACAAAGCCCAAAATCTCTTCTATATATAAAGAGATATGTATCTACTCTTTTGGTAGTTGGTGGGGTAAGAGTGCCATTTTCATTCAATAATAAAGAAGTGGAATCATCAATAGAAGCAAATCCATCTGTTGAGTAAAGCCCTTTATAAAGACCCGTTTTAGCACTATTCTCATCTAAACTCATCGCAGTTCCTCTAAAGTTTCTTGCTTCTGGATGATTGAAGTACCACATTTTATCAGTATTTTGAAGCAATACTTTTAAGTTGGCATCAGGAGCCATTTTACTGGCAGCAAAAGGTTTTTCTTTCGCATAAGTTAGTTTAAAATATTTTGTAGATATTTCTAAATACTTATTATCTTCTTTTACTTGATACTCAGGGGTTATAAAATTACGGTTGATGACTCTTTCAGTAAGTCCATCATAAAAAATTCCTTCTTCACTGTACTCGAATCGGATAAGCCTTTCACTTAATAGAGTAATACGATACTTTTCGCCTTTAAAAATTGCATTGTCTTTTGCTTTCGCATTTGCATAATTCACTTTAAAATGTTCATCGATATTCGCCACTAGAAACACCCTCTATTCTTAATCATTTTAACATAAAAAGATTTACAAAACAACGTATGAATTTGTATAATAAGGAAACGAAAGGTGTTTTTCATTATGTTCTTATATACATTAGATAATAAAAGATATCATACTTTAAATTATTATTATCAAACTTTGTTTCATCACAAAGTTTTCAAAGTAAGTTTAAATGCGAATTTTAGTTGTCCAAATTTTCAAAATGGAAATGGATGCATATTTTGCTTGCATGGTAGTAATGATTATGACATTTCTAAAAATGGAGATTTAATTAAACAATTTAAAGAAATAAAAAATATATTGGAAAAAAAATGGCCAGACGGATATTATATAGGCTATTTTCAAGCAAATACTAATACTTATGCTCCTGTTAGTATTTTAAAAGAAAAATTTGAATCAATCTTAAAATTAGATAAAGTAGTTGGTTTGTCTATTGCAACTCGAAGTGATGCGATTACAGAAGAATGTTATGATTACCTAGAGGAATTAAATCAAAAAACTTTTTTAACCGTTGAACTTGGTTTACAATCTAGTAATGAAAATACTTTAAAATTAATTAAACGTGGACATGATGTACATAACTTTGCTTTAGCAGTAGAAAATCTTAAAAAAAGAGGCATTAAAGTCGTTGTTCATATCATAAATGGGCTTCCTTATGAGACAAAAGAGGATATGCTAAATACAGTGAAATTTTTAAATGCTTTAGGAATTGATGGTATAAAAATTCATATGCTTCATATTTTGAAAGGGACAGAACTTGCTAATATGTATCAAAAAAAGCCTTTTCCTATTCTTTCTAAAGAAGAATATATAGATATTGTTGTGGAACAGTTAGAATACTTAGATCCTAAAATTGTGATTCATAGGATTACAGGAGATCCTAATGTAGATGATTTAATCGCACCTACTTGGCTTATCAAAAAATTTTGTGTTCTTAATGATATTGATAAAGAAATGGTAAGAAGAAACACTTACCAAGGTATAAAAGTTAAAAAAAAACAGAGAAAAAATTGATTTTTATTTCTTGTCTTTTTTGCTTTCCCTAATTTCTATTTTTAAATTACAAGCTGTTAATATTTTTAAGAATGTTTCTAGTGGTACTTTATTTGTATTTGTTTCGTATCTTGAATATTGTTGCTGGGTTATCCCAATTAATTTTGCAAGTTTGGTTTGACTAATCCCTGTTTTTTTACGAATTGTTTTTAATTCTATCATATGGCTAAAACAATACGGAAACTATTTGCATCTAAAACTTGATCTAATTGACATGAAAAACCATATATATAACCATTTCCGCGTTCAAACCAAGAAGCATTACTATATATATAATAAGCAGATGCTCTATACCAGCTCATAGAATAACTTACCCCGTTTGGAACAAGTGTTGAAAGTATGGGTCCAAATTCCCCAGTTCCATCTCCTAGAATTCTTCGATTAAAATGGTTTGTACTTGTATGATATTTATAAAGATCATAATATTGTGGAGCAATATCTGCACTAAGAAGTCCATTCTTTGTCAAATTACTTAAACCACCACTTGCATCTACCATTACTCCCATAACAAACTCAATGGCTCCTCCACTCATATCATAAAGCCCAGAATAATTTCCAGTGGTACTTGCACTTGTGCTTGATTGCTTCCAGTAATTCTCTTCTTGATATCCCGTTATATATGTTTTGTATAAAGTCGTATTCATTTTCATCTCGTTTTGATTTCCATAACGGCTATGTTGTAAGTAAGAAACAGCACCCCACTCTGTATTCTTTATCATATGACTATCATACTCTCTTTTGTAATTATAACTTGATAGATAAGCGTTAGAAATATTTATGTTTCGCCATGAATATATATCTGGCTTTATCTGAATTCTACTAGAGTCGTTTATATTCCCTGGAGCAGTAGTTCCCTTATATCCTGTTTCAAATTTACCGACCCATAAGCCATTCGTTCCCATTGATAAAAAGGCTGGATGGGTCATATAATCTCCTACTTCACAATTACTAGAATCTCCAGAAACGTTCCTGCTATTATATATTTTTTGTTCTTCATCCCAGCCAGGCGTTGTACATTGCTTAAATTCTATACTTGATTCTTCTTTATTTGTATTTTCTAATCCAAACTTAACAGGAATTACATGAGGTTTCGTTTCATCGATTACACTTCCTGCATTTAGATAATCTCCTAAGTCCCATAATTGATAGGAATATTTAGGAATCCATACAAAGTAACTTTCGATATTACTTTCTGGTATTTCTTCTCCAGGCCAATACTCTTTATTTTCATCTTTTAAAACAACCGCATTCGCCCATTTCTTTTCTTCATAACTGTACCAATTTGAATTTACATCTGCTTTGGTTACTTTGCCATTACTTCCTATTTCAACAGGTATTAAGCCCTCTGCTACTACTGGATCTGCTCCATTTAATATTTCTTCTTTATAAATAGATACTATTTGGTTTTGTCTAGCGTCAATCACAACTTTACTATAAAATGTTCCGTTTTGTGAATCATTTCCTGCACTTTCATCTAACCATAGTCTTACCTCATGTTCGACACTTCCAT
>CANOWY010000032.1 GCA_947571135.1 uncultured Mycoplasmatota bacterium | reverse complement strand
ATATGATTATAAAACTTAATGCACAACAATTGTGCACTTCTTTTTTTAAAATACACTTTTTACTTTAATAAATCTCTCTTTTTTTAGTTATTGACAAGAAAAGAGAGTTATGTTAGTATAACCAATAATTCAAAGTGGGAAATTGAATTATGAAAATTGGAAGTACTAAAAATAGTAAGAAAAATATGAATTTGAAAGTTCAAAAGTTATTATTAAGTGGAGTAATTACAGGATGCATACCTGTTTTAGCAGGATGTAGAAAAGAAGAAGATTTTATTCTACCAGATGTAGAGAATACTGATATACAATCACAAGCAGGATTTATTATAGAGGGAGATGGGCTTATTCCGTTTGTAGAGTTTGAATTCGAAGGAATAAAAGATTATTATTGGGATGAAGAATATATTGGATATGCTAAAACTATTTCTTTACCTAAATCTTTATCAAAAGTTAAAAGAAATAATTCTGTTGATACAATTGTTAATGATTCTAATATAACTTATGTTGACGAACAAGTGGTTTATTTTGCTGAAGTTTATCCAAATGCTCATTTGGAGTGGGAGACAGTTTCAGATACTGTCTATGAAAAATATAAGGAACATTATTTAGAAGTGAGCAATTTTCCAAAAGGAAGAATAAACCAATATGAATTAGAATATTTTGATACAGGAAAAATAATAAAATTAATAGGATATCAAATATCTGATACGCAATTTTTTAATTATGAAACATTTACCATAGAAAATTATGAAGGTTGCTACAATGTAATATGTATTACAAATGGATACGATTTAGAGCAAGATACTTACACTTATGAAGAAATTTTGAATATGGCAGATGTATCTGAAGAACTAAATTTAACAAGAAAATAGCAATCATATATTGCCAAAAAAGTCAATGAAATCAAAGTCGATTTGTCATTGACTTTTCATTTTTTTTCTTTTATAATTTTGAATACAGTTAGTCTTTTTAGATAGAACGGTGATTTTTGTTGGAACATTATTTTACGAATAACGAGGCATTAAAAAGTGAATTAAAAATAATCGATTATAAATACAAAGAACATGTATTTCATTTTAATAGTGACAATGGTGTATTTTCTAAAAATAAGATAGACTTTGGAAGCAGATTGTTAGTAGAAACTTTTTTAAACCAAAACGATAAAAAAATAGAAAAAATTTTAGATGTAGGTTGTGGCTATGGATTTATGGGGATTGTACTTAGCAAAATATTAAAATGTTCTGCTACTTTAATAGATGTAAATAAACGGGCGGTACATTTAACAAAAATGAATATCAAAGAAAATAGAGTAGAGGCGGAGAGTTTCGTAAGTGATATTTATGAAACTGTTACTGAGAAATACGACTGTATTATTACAAATCCTCCCATACGGGCGGGTAAAGAAGTTGTATTAAATATATTAAAAAACGCAAGTATTTATTTGCAAGAAGAAGGTATCCTTTGGTTTGTAATTCGTAAAGATCAAGGTGCAAAAAGCATAAAAAAAGAAATTGAGAAAATATATGAAACAAATATTGTCAAAAAAGACAAAGGGTTTTATATTATAAACGCAAAAAAGAAGTTGACATAAATGGGGCTTACTGCTAAAATTATAAATTGGTGACGTGTTAATTTTTTTGCGAAAATTAGGTTATTTGAAAAAAATATTAGATGGGGTGAAATCGTGGCTTATAAACTAAAACAATTTGGCGACTATGCAAAAAGAAGAAGTTTTTCAAAATCAAAAAATACTATGGAACTTTCGGATTTGTTAGAAATCCAAAAAAAATCATACAATTGGTTCTTAGAGGAAGGTATTAAGGAGACATTCGAGGAATTATTTCCAGTAGAGAGTTTTACAGGAAATGTGACCATTGACTTTGGTGACTATTCTTTTGACACGCCTAGATATTCTGTAAAAGAATCAAAAGAAAGAATGGTAAATTATGCAGCACCATTAAAGGTGCAAGCACGTGTTTTTATTCATGAAACAGGCGAAGTGAAAGAACAAGAAATTTTCTTAGGAGATATGCCTTTAATGACAGATGCAGGAACATTTATTATCAATGGGGCAGAACGTGTAATTGTTTCTCAACTTGTTAGAAGTCCAAGTATCTATTTTAAACGTGAAATTGATAAAAATGGACGTCGTGTTATTACAGGAGAAGTAATTCCGAATCGTGGGACTTGGCTTGAATATGAACTAGACGCAAGAGATGTTATGTATGTTCGTATTGATCGTACAAGAAAGGTACCTGTCACAACATTTTTAAGAGCACTTGGTTTATCTAATGATCAAGACATTACGAGTGTTTTTGGAGAAAATGTGTATTTAGAAAATACATTACTTAAAGACAGTACTAAAAACACAGATGAAGCACTTATTGAAATTTATGAAAAATTACGTCCAGGAGAACCTGCAACTTTAGATTCTGCTAAAAACCAATTAGTAACAAGATTCTTCGATCATTTCCGTTATGATCTTGCGCGTGTTGGACGCTACAAATTTAATAAAAAATTAAATGTAGCAGATAGACTTTTAAATGCTACCCTTGCAACAGATATCACGGATGGTAAAGAAGTAGTAGCAAAAAAAGGGGAAGTTGTAACAAAAGAAGTATTAGAAAATATAAAACCAGCATTAAAAAATGGCTTTGGAATGAAGAAAGTAGTCATTAACGAAGAGTTAGATGAATACAATCAAATCCAAGAAATTTTAGTTGTAGATAAAAATAATCCTGAAAAAACGGTCAAGATTATCGGTAATGATCAATCTATTGATATCAAAAGACTTACCATTTCAGATATTTATGCTTCTATATCTTATTATTTGAATTTACATGAAGGATTTGGAAATGATGATGAAATTGATAATTTAGGAAATCGTCGTGTTCGTCAAGTAGGAGAATTAATTCAAAATCAATTTAAAACAGGAATGGCTAGAATGGAAAGAGTTATTCGTGAAAGAATGACTACCCAAGAATTAGAAAATGTAACCCCAAAATCTTTAATTAACATTCGCCCAGTAACAGCAGTATTAAAAGAGTTCTTTGGTTCTTCCCAACTTTCTAAATTCATGGATCAAATTAACCCAATCGCAGAATTAACCGATAAAAGACGTTTATCTAGTTTAGGCCCAGGTGGATTATCAAGAGATCGTGCAGGAATGGACGTTCGTGACGTTAATGCAAGTCACTATGGACGTATTTGTCCAATAGAATCTCCAGAAGGTCAAAATATTGGGCTTATTACTTCACTTGCTGGATATGCCAAAATCAACGAATATGGATTTATTACAACACCATATCGCCGTGTTATAAAAGGCGTTGTACAAAAAGACGAGATTGTTTATATGACAGCGGATGAAGAAGCAGATTTCTATATTTCACAAGCAACTGTTAATTTAGATGATGATGGTCGTATTGTAGAAGATGAAGTTTTAGTACGTATTAATGGCGATAATGTTATGTGTAAACGTGAACAAGTAAATTTTGTTGATGTTGCTCCTAGTCAATTAGTTGCTATTACAACAAGTTGTATTCCATTTTTGGATTATGACGATGCCAATCGTACTTTGATGGGTGCAAACATGCAACGTCAAGCAGTTCCACTTTTAACTTGCGATTCTCCAATCGTTGGTACAGGTGTAGAATACGTTGCAGCAAAATATTCAGGAAGTACAGTTGTTTCTAAAACCGATGGTGTTGTAGAATATGCAGATGCTTTAAAAATTATAATTAAAAATACAAAAAACAAAGAAACATATTATTTAGCAAATTTTGAAAGAACCAATGCTTCTAGTAGTTTAAATCATCGTCCTTTAGTTAAAAAAGGAGATAAAGTCCATGCAGGGCAAGTAATCGCAGATGGACCAAGTACGCAAAATGGAGAACTTGCACTAGGTAAAAATATGACAGTTGCATTCATGACTTACAATGGATATAACTACGAAGATGCCGTAATCTTAAACGAAAGATTAGTAAAAGACGATGTTTATACATCCCTACATATTGAACGTTATGAAATTCAATGTCGTGATACTAAACTAGGACCAGAAGAGATTACTCGTGACATTCCAAACGTTGGAGAAGAAGCACGTCGTAACTTAGATGCTGAAGGTATCGTTAGAATTGGTACTGAAGTAAAAGAAGGAGATATTCTAGTTGGTAAAGTAACACCAAAAGGTGTACAAGAATTAACAAGTGAAGAAAAATTATTACATGCAATATTTGGTGAAAAAACTCGTGAGGTTCGAGATACTTCTTTAAAAGTAGAACATGGTGCAGATGGTATTGTACATGATGTTAAAGTGTATACAAAAGAAAATAGCGACGATATGCCTGCAGGTGTATTCAAAATTATTCGTGTATACATTATTCAAAAACGTAAAATTCAAGTGGGAGATAAGATGTCTGGTCGTCATGGAAACAAAGGTGTTATTTCCCTAGTATTACCAGAAGAAGATATGCCATACTTACCAGATGGTACTCCAGTTGATATCATGTTAAACCCATTAGGGGTTCCATCTCGTATGAATATCGGACAAATCTTAGAAGTTCATTTAGGAATGGCTGGAAAACGTTTAGGAGTTAAATATGCAACTCCAGTATTTGATGGAGCCCACTTAAGTGATATCCATGAAGAGATGGCGAGTGCAGGAATGGACGAAGATGGAAAAGTAGAACTTATCAACGGACGTACAGGAGAACCATTTGAAAATCGTATCAATGTTGGTGTTATGTATATGGTAAAATTACACCACATGGTAGATGATAAATTGCATGCTCGTGCAACAGGACCATATAGTTTAGTAACACAACAACCACTTGGTGGTAAAGCCCAATTTGGTGGACAAAGATTTGGAGAAATGGAAGTTTGGGCACTATATGCTTATGGTGCTGCGCATGTACTTCAAGAAATTTTAACAATAAAATCAGATGATGTGGTAGGACGTGTTAAAGTTTACGAAGCCTTGGTAAAAGGTAAAACTGTAAATCAAGCAGGTGTCCCAGAGTCATTTAGAGTATTAATTAAAGAATTCCAAGCGTTAGGCTTAGATATTCAAATCTTGGACAATGAAGATAATTTACTTGATTTAAAAGATATTGAAGAAGATGAAGAAAAAGAAGATACAATTCGTATTGACGAAATTGATTTAAATGAAAAAGGGGAAATTGTAGAAAGAACAGAAGAAGTAGAAGAACCTGCTGATCCTGTTGAAGAATCCTCTGAAGAGGATGAATTTGAAGAAAACGATTTAGATGATTTAGAATTCCCAGATGATTTGAATGAGGAAGATTTGGAAGGTGGTGATATCCTATGATAGAAGTAAATAATTTTAAAGGGATTAAAATAGGAATCGCCTCTCCTGAAAAAATCCGTGAGTGGTCTTTTGGAGAAGTAAAAAAACCTGAAACAATCAACTACCGTACATTAAAACCTGAAAGAGATGGACTTTTTTGTGAAAAAATATTCGGACCAAGCAAAGACTATGAATGTAGTTGTGGAAAATATAAAAGGTTAAGATATAAAAATGTTGTATGTGACCGTTGTGGTGTTGAAGTAACAAAATCAAAAGTTCGTCGTGAAAGAATGGGACACATTGAACTTGCAAGTCCATGTTCTCATATTTGGTTCTTTAAAGGCGTACCTTCTAAAATGGGACTTGTTCTAGATATGTCTCCAAGAGACTTAGAAGAAGTATTATACTTTGTAAGTTATGTGGTACTTGATCCTGGTAGTGCACCACTTGCTAAAAAGCAAACATTATCTGATAAAGAATACCGTGCTTATTATGAAAAATATGGTTCAACATTTAAAGTAGGAATGGGTGCAGAAGCCATTCAATCCCTACTTAAAGAAGTAGATATTGATAAAGAAGTAGAAGAGTTGCGAGTAGAACTTGAAACTGCAACTGGTCAAAAACGTATTCGTTTAGTAAAACGTTTAGATTGCCTAGTGGCATTCCAAGAATCAAACAACAGACCAGAATGGATGATCTTAAATGTTCTTCCTGTTATTCCACCAGAACTTCGTCCAATGATTCAACTAGATGGTGGAAGATTTGCAACAAGTGACTTAAATGATTTATATCGTCGTATTATTAATCGTAACAATCGTTTAAAGAAATTACTTGAACTTGGAGCACCAACGATTATTGTTCAAAATGAAAAACGTATGCTTCAAGAAGCAGTGGATAGTTTGTTTGATAATGGACGTCGTGGACGTAGTGTTACTGCTGCGGGAAATAGACCTTTAAAAAGTTTAGCAAGTATGCTTAAAGGAAAACAAGGCCGTTTCCGTCAAAACTTACTTGGTAAACGTGTAGACTATTCAGGACGTAGTGTTATTGTTGTTGGTCCAAACTTAAAAATGTATCAATGTGGAATTCCAAAAGAAATGGCTCTTGAGTTATTTAAACCACATGTTATTAATGGTTTAGTAGAACGTGGACTTGCTCATAATATTAAAGGTGCAAAAAAATTAATAGAAGCAAGAGATGACTCTGTTTGGGATGTTGTAGAAGACGTCATAACAGAACATCCAGTAATGTTAAACCGTGCCCCAACACTTCATAGACTTGGTATTCAAGCATTTGAACCAAAACTAGTTGGTGGAAAAGCCATTCGTTTGCATCCCCTTGTTTGTACTGCATTTAATGCAGACTTCGATGGAGATCAAATGGCTGTTCACGTACCGTTAAGTGAAGAAGCCAAAGCCGAAGCAAGAATTTTAATGCTTGGTGCTAACAATATCTTAAACCCTAAAGATGGAAAACCAATTGTTACTCCATCACAAGATATGGTGCTTGGTAACTGTTATTTAACAAAAGAAAAAGCAGGAGAACCAAATGAAGGAAAAGCCTATAAAAATAGTAATGAAGTTTTAATGGCATATGAAAGAAAAGAAATTACATTACATACAAGAATTGTTCTTCCTGTAAATTCATTTAAACATAAACTATTTACAGATGAGCAAAAGGATAAATATTTAATTACGACTTGTGGAAAAATAATATTTAATGAAATTTTACCTGATACATTCCCTTATATTAATGAACCTACAAAAGATAATATTGAAGGAATTACACCAAGTAAGTATTTCTTAAGTATGGGTACAAATATTAAAGAAGAAATAGCAAATCATGAACTAGTTAAACCTTTTGTTAAAAAGACGTTACAAAATATCATTGCGCAAGTATTTAAAAGATACAAAACGACTGAAACTTCAATGATGCTTGATCGTTTAAAAGACTTAGGTTTTAAATATTCAACTGTCGCTGGAATTACCGTTTCTGCCGCTGATATTATTCTAAGTGAAAATAAACATGACATTATTGATGAAGGAAAAGAAATGGTTGATAAAATCAACAAACAATTTAAGCGTGGTTTAATTACAGAAGAAGAACGTTATAACAACGTTATAAATACATGGAATAGCCAACAAGATAAAATTAAAGCAGAACTTCAAGAAATTGCTGAAGGAAACTTTGACAATCCATTGTTCATGATGATGAATTCTGGAGCACGTGGGTCTATTTCAAACTTCGTACAACTTTCTGGTATGCGTGGATTAATGGCAAAACCAGATGGTTCTACTGTTGAAATTCCAATTACTTCAAACTTTATGGAAGGACTAAAAGTAAGCGAATTCTTTTTATCAAGTCATGGTTCACGTAAGGGTTCTGCTGATACTGCACTTCGTACTGCAGATTCAGGATACTTAACTAGACGTTTAGTTGACGTTGTTCAAGATATTATTGTACGTGAATTTGATTGTGGTTCTTTAAGTGGAGTAGAAGTCTATGATTTAATTAACGATAAAGATGGATCCGTTATTGAGCCATTATCTGAGCGTATTTTAGGGCGTTACTCTGCTCAAAAAATTATTCATCCAGAAACCAAAGCCGTTATTTTGGAAAAGGGAGAAGAAATCAACGAAAATATTGTTGCTAAAATTGAGCGTGCAGGAATTAAACGTGTAGAAATTAGAAGTATCTTGACATGTAAATGTGAACAAGGTGTATGTCAAAAATGTTACGGACGTAACTTGGCTACTGGGAATTTAGTAGAAACAGGAGAAGCCGTTGGTATTATGGCTGCTCAATCCATTGGAGAACCAGGAACCCAACTTACCATGCGTACTTTCCACTCAGGTGGAGTGGCACATGGTGGAGATGCCGATATCACGCAAGGTCTACCAAGAGTTGAAGAATTATTTGAAGCACGTAATCCAAAAGCCAAAGCAACGATTGCAGAAATTAGTGGTAAAGTAGAATCCATTGAAGAACAAAATGGCAAACATAAAATTATCATTGCTAATGAAGTTGAAGTAAGAGATCATATTACAAATTACAACATGAAAGTTCGTGTTAATGCTGGAGATATGGTAAATGCTGGGGATAAATTAACAGAGGGTGCTGTAAGTCCTAAAGAATTACTAGCCGTTACTGATCCAATTACTGCTCAAGAATATATCTTAAAAGAAATTCAAATGGTATACAAACTGCAAGGTGTTGATATTTCCGATAAACATATCGAAATTATCGTATCTCGTATGATTAATAAAGTTCGTATTGTTGATGCTGGAGATACAGAATTTGTTGAAGGTTTAACAGTATCTATGAGAGAATTTACAAATGGAAATAAGCCAGTTATCTTAAGAGGTGGAGTACCTGCTAAAGGTAGACCAATTATGCTTGGTATTACCAAGAGTTCTCTTGAAACTGATTCATTCCTATCTGCCGCTTCTTTCCAAGAAACAACAAGAGTTTTAACAGATGCTGCTGTAAGAGGAAAAGTAGATTATTTAAGAGGATTAAAAGAAAATGTTTTAATTGGAAAATTAATCCCTGCTGGAACTGGTGCAAAACAATATAGTGACATTGAACTTCTTTTACAAAAAGAATTTATGGATGATGATGCTAGTGAATTTTTTGAAGAAAAATTAATGAGTGATGAAGAGGAATAGAGAAATCTATTTCTTTTTTCAATTTTTATAACATGATAGTAAAAAAATATGATAAGATAAATATAGAATAGAAGGAGGAAAAGAAAATGAAAAAAGAAGAAAAAAGAAATAAAAACCTCCCAACTTCAGGAATAAGCCTGGGGGGGGGGTACACTAGAAAATAAAAGTAAACCAGGTGAATTTAAGAAGTTTAACAAAAAAGAATTGTTATAGGAAGCATAGTAGGAATGCTTCTAGTTTTAGGAGGAATAACACTTTATAAAACCTTTGCTTTATATGAAGAGAAAAAAGAGTTTAATGTATTACAAGGAAGAATCCCAGATTTTAGAGAAAAATATAAAGAAAGTATATTAAATGGAGCAGATCCAGTATTAAAGGATGGTTTAATACCAGTAGAGATAGATAATACTGGAAAAGTAACAAAAGCCAATCTAGCCAGTGACTGGTATAGTTATGAAGAAAAGAAATGGGCCAATGCAGTAATACTAGAAGATGAAAGTATAACGTATAAAGATGGAGAAGAAATCCCCGAAAGTAACATAGAAAGTTACTTTGTATGGATACCCAAGTATTCTTATCAATTATGGGATTTAGGAAATTATAGTAGTTTAACAGAAATAGATTCAAATAAAGTATATGAAATCCCAATTAAATTTGGACTTGAAAATACAAGTAATGATAATGCAGGAGAATGTACAACACCGATGAACGAAGATAAAACTCAAGGACTATCAGGAGAAAGTGGCAATTGTAATGTAGGAGACTATATGACATCACCTGCATTTATAAGTATGGGAACGAATGGTTTATGGGTAGGAAAGTTTGAGACAGGATATAAAGGGAGTAGTATAGCAACTAATCTTATAGATCCAACAAAAGTGCAAATTAAACCAAATGTCTCATCTTGACTTGGTTCTGATGTATACCAAATTTTTGAAAATGCTTATCAATATAAAAGAGAATACGATAGTCATATGATAAAAAATACAGAATGGGGCGCCATAGTCTATTTAACCAACTCAGAGTATGGAAGATATAGCAAAAATATTTGTGATGAAATAACAAGAAATAATAACAATAAATGGATAACAGGGTATGCAGCTAATAATAGTTTATCTTATGAAGAAGTTAATGCATCAAGTGATGGAAGATATACTTACAATTACAAAAACCCATTAAGTCAAGTAGCAAGTACAACAGGTAATTATACAGGTATTTATGATATGAGTGGCGGGACTTTCGAGTATGTAATGGGAGTTGTGGTTGATGGATCTCCTTTTTATAAACTAAGCGGATTTACAGATAATACATTTCCAAAAGATTTAAAATATTATGATGCCTATAAAAGTACTAATGTGTTTAATTATAAATGCAGAATTTTAGGAGATGCGACGGGAGAAATGGGACCATTTGAAGCAATTTCTTCTTATCAGAGTAAAGGCTCATGGTATAATGATCAAAGTCAGTTTATTTATACGAATGTGCCCTGGATGACTCGAGGAGGAAATGTGACACTTGGAAATATGGCTGGGATTTTCATGTTTTATCGTTTTTCAGGAAATTATACTGGTGGGGTTGGAACAAGATTAACTTCTCGTATCGTTCTAGTCATTAAATAATAAAAAATAGAAATATCATTTTAACTCTGATATTTCTATTTTTCATTCGTTTCAAAAATTAATCCTTTATAATATTTCCAAGCAATCACACGTAAAGCGACACGATTCACTAAATCTTCAGAAATAGTACCATCATTTAAAGCAGATTTAATTTCTGAAAAACTTTGTGCATAATCTGTAGTAATAACTAAATCATTTCCCGCAAGTAATGCTCGTATGGTAGAGTTTTGAATACTTGAAGTTGCTCCCATAGCAAGATCATCTGTGATAATAATTCCACTAAAATTCAAACGATTTCTCAAGATATTATGAATACTTGGAGATAAAGAGGCAGGATTTGTATTATCGATACTCGTAACAATATTGTGACTAACGAGTACGGCTTCACATCCTGCATGAATTCCGGCATCAAATGGTGGAATGTCATTATTTAGAATACTTTCATAAGTTCTATTGTCTGTTGTAGTACCAACATGTGTATCTGCATTATTTCCATATCCCGGGAAGTGCTTTAAAGTATAAGAGACGCCTGTTCCTTTACTTGCTTCAATTACAGTTTTGGCATAAGTAGAAGTAAGCGTTGTATCTGATCTAAAACTTCTTTCATACATATAATCTTTAGGATCCGTTGAAACATCGACAACTGGTGCTAAATTAAGATTAAGTCCCAGATGATTTAAAATACTACTTTTTTCTTTTGTATCTGTTGTAATTTTTGGAAATCCTCCTAAGTCGTATAATTCCTTAGAAGATTTAAATGGTTCACTTACTAAATTAGGATTACTACTTACACGTACAATTTTTCCGCCTTCTTCGTCCACTGCTGTTAAAAGAGGAACCGTCGCCTTTTTTTGCAAGTTGTTAATCATAATACGTACATCATCACTTGTTTTATTTTGGAAATCCTTCTCAAAAAAAACAAACCCTCCAAAATGATAAGTATTTAAATCTTGTATAGCATTATCTTCTTTGTAACGAACAAGAAGAAGTTGACCAATTTTTTCATCTAAAGATAATGTTTTCAATTTTTGATACGCTAAATTATAATGATCTTGGAATATTCCTTCTTCTAACCATTCACTTGGAAGTAAGTCTTGACTATTTTGAGTAAGAGTAGAATATTCAATAACAGCATTATCTTGTAATTCTTTCTCTTTATCAATTAATCCAGCATAACGTATTACAATAGAATCACCTACACTTGCTTTTAAATCTTGTATACTAAATGTATATATTCCATTATTTATATCAAGTACAGTCACCTTATCTTCAGAAATATTTAACACAGATGCTGCAAGTTCATTAATAGTATTCTTCTCGTCTTTTTCTTTCTTATTATGAAAAACTAAAAAGATACTAATTGTAGTTACTGCCAACAGCAATAAAACACCTAAAATTTTTTTATTCATATCATTCATCCTTTTATTATTATAATTATGTAAATACAAGGGAAATTATAAGTAAAAAACTAAACGTTGAATCAATCTAAAGTGCACAATTAAGTGCAATTTGATATAAAATGTGT
>CANOWY010000031.1 GCA_947571135.1 uncultured Mycoplasmatota bacterium | reverse complement strand
TACCATTTTTTGAATGATTTTTCTATTTTTTGTTTCAACTAGCACAACGCGTTAAATATGAAATTTATCTTAAAGTGGCTTCTTTTAATCAAGTTTTAAAAGAGTATATTGTTTCCAAAGAAAAAAACAAAGAAGATTTAGAACAATATCGTAATCAATTACTTTCGTTATTAGATAAATTAAAAAGATCAGATACTTTGGATTACCAAGTAGAAGGACCTTTAGTAGAAGATATCTATAAGTTAACTTATGCATTTATTAAAGAAGAAATAAAAGTGCTAGACATAAGTCCTACATTAAAAGCCTTACAAAATGATGAAATTCATACTTATAATTTAGATAAACAAATTGTAAAAGAATTAGAAACTCTTGATTTACAAGACAAAAAATATACTCCTATAGTTACTCACAAAAATAAAATAGATGCGGAGGGAATCAATGCCATTTATTTAGAAGAAAAATTCATTTCTACTATCGTTAAAACAACGACAAGTGAAAAAGAGATAGAAAAAAAGGTAAAAGAGTTATCTAAACAAGCGAGTAGTTATTATAAAAAGGCAAAAGAATTAGAAAAAAATATCGATAAAAAAAGAAATTACATAGCAAAACGAAACAAATTGACTAGAATGTATTTAAAAAGAATGTATGGAAATGTCGCTTTATTTGCGACTTCTCTAGGAACTATTGTAGGTTTAGTAGCAGGAAGTTATATATTAGGAGAAAAAATAGTAAATGCGATTAGTAAGAAGTATACAGTTTCTATAGATAGTTATAGTTCTGTTGATGGAGAGTTACCTACAAAAGAAGAAATTTACGATGAGGCTATAAATACGATACAATTAAAGGAATACGATCCTTATGAATTGCAAGAAAATGGATACACAAGAGATATCTTAACATTTGATTTAAAGAACTTAGAGGAAATGCCACTAGAAGACTATTTAAACGTAAATTTAGAAGCACTTGGAATTACAGGAGAAAGTACACAAGAGTATAAAAATTCACTAAATTTAAGTGATTTATATACTGAAACGTATTCTGTTGTTGAAAAATTAGAAACAGTGAAAGAAACAACTGAATATAGTAAAGGTTGGCATATTACTTTTTTTGTCCTATTTCTTTTCAGCGCATATTTTATCGATCTTGAGATAGAATCGTCTTTTTTAGGAATTTCAGTTGAAAGAAAAAATAAAGATGGAGAAAAGAAAGAATATCTAATATGGGGATTTATAGCAGCCTTAGACCAACTTGTAAAGAACTATGAAAAACTAACAAAACATAAACAAGCCATTAGCAAAAATGAAATAGAATTAAGTGCACTTTATATAACAGCACTAAATTTATGTAATGAAAATAAAGAGTTATTTGCTACCATAGAAAAACTATTTCCGTATATAGAAAATAATACCAGTCTTACTAAAGACTTAGAAGAAGCAAAGGAAGATTTAACTAGAACGTTAAAAATAGAAAATAAAATTTTTGATGGTAGGGAATTTCCCAATAAAAAATAAATAACCAAAAAATTTTGGTTGTTTTTTTGTCCTTCAAAATCGGTTGAAAAAGCCTCAATTTTTTGTTATAATGAATAGCAGAAAAAAACTTTTAAAAAAGAAATTTATTTAATAATTAGAAAAGAGAGATTTATTATGAGTAAAATAAAGATTTTTAGCCTGGGTGGGCTTGATGAAAGTGGGAAAAATACCTACGTAGTAGAAATAGATAAAAGTATTTTTGTGTTTGATTGTGGCTTAAAATACGCCAACGGAAATATGCTTGGAATTGACTACATTATTCCTGATTTTGAGTATCTAGTAAAAAATAAAAAGAGAATTAGAGGAATTTTCCTAACCCATGGCCATTATGAAAATATGGGTGGGGCAAGTGATTTAGTAAAAAACATTCCTGATATTCGTTTATTTGCGACAAAATTTACAAAATACGTCCTTTTAGAATCAGGTGTTCCTGAAAAGAATATTATGGAAATTACACCTCATAAAAAATTGAATTTTGGTGGAGTGAGTATATTTCCTATAACAGTATCTCATAGTTGTCCTGATTCCGTTATGTATGTTATTAATACCAAAGATGGTGCCATTTGTTATACAGGAGACTTTATCATTGATTCTAAAATGACAGGACATTATGACATGGACTTAGGTCGTATTGCGTATGTAGGAAAACAAGGCGTTCTTTGTTTGATGAGTGAATCTACTTTTTCAGAAAGAGCAGGACATACATCCCCTTCTCACCGTTTAGAAGACTTCTTTAAGGATATTGTGAATAAGTATGAGACTCGTTTGTTATTTCTTGTTCTTCCAACGCATCTTTATACAATTCAAGATATTTTTAATAGTGCTTTAAACAAACATCGAAAAGTAATACTTATGGGAAAAAAATTACAAAATGTTGTCACATTTGCCAAAAAAGAAGGATATTTAACATTTCCAGATGATTTGTTAGGGGATTTGTCTAACATTAATGATGAAGATGCTATTTTACTTTTATGTGACGATAAAGAAAATCCTTATGCAGCAATTAGTAAAGTCATGAATGGCTATGATCGTTAT
Organism: uncultured Mycoplasmatota bacterium; assembly: GCA_947571135.1. GTDB lineage: Bacteria > Bacillota_I > Bacilli_A > RF39 > UBA660 > MGBC108787. The sequence continues at coordinate 9,750 of CANOWY010000031.1, read as the reverse complement.
ATTCATTTAAAAAATACAGATACTGTAATATTTGCAGAGCCAAGATACGATAGTAATGAGAAGTTACTTGTTAAAATTGAAAATGAACTTTCTATGTTTGGGTGCCGTATTATCTCTATTCCAAAAGATAAAAATATATTGCACCATGCCTCTAGTGAAGACTTAATGTTAATGTTAAAACTTACAAATCCTAAATTCTATATGCCTGTAAAAGGAGAGTATCGATATTTAGTGCAAAACGCTGATTTAGCAAACTCTCTAGGAATAGCAAAAGAAAACATTATTTTAAAACAAAATGGAGATGTTGTTTGTTTTGAAGATGGTACTTTAAAAGAGACAACAGAACGTATAAAAGTAAATGATATTTTAATTGATGGAAAATCAAGTGATGATGTTGGAGAACTAGTAATTAAAGACCGTGAAATGTTAAGTGAAAATGGTATTGTTTTAATTAGTGCCACTTTAAGTAAAAAAACAAAAAACTTACTCGTAGGGCCAGAAGTCACCACAAGGGGATTTATTTATGTAAAGGATTCCAAAGAAATCATTCGAGAAATAAAAAGAATTGCAGAAGATGTGATTACTAGAAACATTGTAGATAACTTTGTAGATTTCAATAAGATTAAAACAGAAATTCGAACAGAATTAAGTAAATATTTATTCGAAGAAACAGAATGTAAACCAATGATTATTGCTGTTGTTCAAGAAGTATAAAGAGTAAAAATACATCCATACTAGTAATGGGTGATTTTTTATGAAAGATAATAAAAATATTGAATTCTTAAACTCTATTTATCAAATATGTGAAATGGGTGTTATTGGAATTAACGATGTCATTGATAAAGTATCGAAATCCAATTTTCGTGATTTTTTAGAAAACCAAAGGCAAGAATATGACGAAATCGTAAATGAAAGTGAAAATATCTTTGCTTCCTATGGTGCTAAAGAAAAGGAACTTGGAAAAATGGTTAAGATGAATAGTAAAATTATGAGTGAAGTAAAACTGATGAAAAATAAAGATGATTATGAAATTGCAAAAATGATGGCAGAAGGAACAACGAAAGGAATTGAAAAATTAGAAAGTGCTATGAATTCTTATAATGAAAGTGATGAGGAAGCCTATAAGTTAGCAGAAAAACTGCTTGCTTCCTTAAAAAATAATATTGAAGGATTAAAAGAATTTTTATAACGTCAAAAAAATGTAAAAGCAATCTATTTCTTTACGCAGAAAAGGGAATAATTGAACATAAAGTAGAGAGTAAGTTTTTATGAATACAATGTTAAAAAGAATTTTTCTTATAAAGAGGCACAGGATGTTTTAGAAATAGATAACAATATTTTTAATGGATAGTTCATATTTTTATAAAGAAAGAAATACTATTTATTAGAAATATTTTTTTATTGTATAAAAAACATTTTCTCGTTATAATAAAGAAAAGAAAGTAGGAAGTATATGAAAAAAATAATTCCCAATATGTTAACATTTTCTCGTTTACTTGTAACTCCCTTAGTTATTTATTTAGGAGTAAATAGACAAACATTGGCTTTAATTATACTTGCTATTTTTATTGCCTTAACAGATTTTTTAGATGGGAAGTTAGCAAGACGTTGGAATGTTTCAAGTGACTTAGGCTCCAAATTAGATGCAATAGGAGATAAATGTCTTGCATTTTCTTTACTCGCTATTCTAATATTTGATAATCATTATTTTTTCTACGTATTGGTATTAGAAGGATTAATCGCATTATTTAATATTTATACATTTTATAAAAATAAAATTGTTTCTTCTTTATTAATAGGAAAAATAAAAACTTGGGTTATTTTTATTACGATTATTTTAGGATTTGTGAATATTTTACTAAAGAATATAAACATTCCAGTCAATTTCTTTGTTATTCTTACGGCTCTTTTTCAAATTGCTAGTTTGCTTCAATATATTAATGCTTATACCGTCAATAAAAACCAAAAAAAAAATTTAAAATCCGAAAGTGCAGAATATTATAAAATTGTAAAACCCATTCTAGAAAGTAAAGAATTTTTAAAAAGAAAAGAATTTCCTCATCATTATAATGAAAGTGTTTATGATCACACATTAAGAGTTTCTTATGATTGCTATAAAATAGGAAAAAAACTAAATTTAGACTATGAATCTTTAGCCATTACAGGTTTATTACATGATTTTTATGAAACACCTTGGCAAAGTAATTTTGAAAAAAAACCGCTTCTCCAAAGACATGGATTTACTCATGCTGAAAATGCTAGAATTAATGCTTTAAAATTTTTTCCAGAACTTATGAACAAAAAACGGGAAAGTATGATTAAAACCCATATGTTTCCATTAAATAAGAAAATTCCAGAATACAAAGAAAGTTGGATTTTAACACTTGTAGACAAAGCAGACTCGATAGACTTTTTATTTCATCCCTTAATGCTTACGAAAGTGGTAAGGAAACATGAAATTAAGAAAAAAATGCTAAAAAATAGAGGTACAGATGAACTTAGTAGAAAAATTTAAACAAGAAATACAAGAATTAAACTTAAAAGAACCTTATGAAATTGCTTATTTTCTCTACATTAGAACAGGAGAAATTTTTGAATACAACCCACTTTGGGAAATTGCCAGTGATAAAGAAAGCCGCAAAAATATTTAAGGAAAGAATAGACATTTATCATGTAAAACAATTTAAAATCGTTTGTTCTTCTTGGGCGTATTTGTATAAAGATTTATTAGAGGCTTTTAAAATTCACGCGCAAGAAGTAGGGAAGAATCATGTAAAAGTAATATTTTGGATTAATCATATAGAGTATATTGCGGATATGACAAAAAAATACGAAGATCTTTGGAGAATTAAATTTGGACTGCCCTTAGTACATTTTCATCCTAAAGATAAAGAAGTAATAGAAGATAAAAAGTTAGATAAAAAAATAAAATATGATAAAGGTATACAAGTAGTAGAGGTATTAAAGATAATTCGTCAAGAACTAGAATATGTAAAAATGGGAGAATATCCTTATCAACTTTGCCAGATTATGGAATCTATCATGCAATTTAAAAAAAGAATGTTGAATATATTAGTGGAAGAGAATGGATTGAATTTGCTTTTGCAGAATTAAATTATCCTTTAGAGTATGCTAGATTTTATGATAAAAGAAAATATATTTATTTTAATGTTTATCAGATTTTTGATGCTAAAAACTCACCTCATTATTTTGCTTATCAAAGAATGTTAAACGGTTGTTATGAATTTCATGAAGTAAGTGAAAGTACTCTGTGTACTTATTTAAACACTTATCAAGTAATTGATGAAGAAAATATTGGGATTATTAAACTATGATTTAAACTTGTCAAAAATAGACATTTTTTTTTGCAAATAAAGTTTGTCCTTGCTATAATGAGTATGGTGAAGATAGATATGGCAAAGAAAAAAAAATCAAAAGAAGATAGTGCAAATAAATTTGAATATAGTGTTGAACTTACAGGCTTAATTTTAATTTTAATTGGTTTAATTGGCTTTGGATTTGGTCCAGTCGGTGCCATCTTAAAAGAATTTGCCATGTTTTTGCTTGGAGAATGGTGGTTTTGTGTATTAATTTTAGTTTTAATATTAGGAGTGCATATGTTGATAAAAAGAAAACTTCCTAATTTTATTTCGTCTAAATTAATTGGAATTTATATTTTAATTGCGATTGTATTAATTCTATCTCATATGACATTTGTAAGAACAGTTGAAAAACCAACAGCGATTTTTGGAGAAACTATTAATAATTATATGGACAGAATGGATTCTATTAATAAAGCCAATATTCTTACATCTTCTGGACAAACCTCCATTGTAATAGGAGGGGGAATACTAGGTGCTGCGTGTTCTTTTGTTGTATCCGCTTTATTTGGGATTACAGGTACCTATATTGTCATTACTATTTTAGGAATGTTTAGTCTTATCATGTTGTTTAATATTAATATAGGAGAGATATTTGGAAAAATCTTTAAAAAACGTGAAAGAAAACCAAAATCCGAAAAACATACAGAGGAAGAAACAGATTTAGTACCTATAACTGGTACAGATGATGACAAAATTATTATTACGAGTGTAGAAGAGTTAAAACAAAATCATGTTCCTAAACCAGAAATGAATGAAGAACCAAAATTATTAGAAACTGAAAGTTCTAATACAAATACAGTAAACAGTTCTTATAAATTGCCCCCACTTACATTACTTGATGAACCCTCAAGAAATAAAAAAGTAAATTCTACTGAGTTTATACGTAGCAATAAAGAATGTTTAGAAAGAGTTTTAAACGATTTCCAAATCTCTGGAAAAGTGGTAGAAATCCATGTAGGGCCAGCCGTTACACAATACGAAGTGGTTGTACCAACAGGAACAAAATTAAGCCGTGTTAGTTCTATTAATAAAGAAATTGCTCTTGCTCTAGCCGCAAAAGACGTTCGTATTGAAGCACCAATTCCAGGAAAAAGTACCATTGGAGTAGAAATCCCTAATAAAGAAGTGGCATCTGTAAAAATAAAAGAAGTCATTGGAGATGCTAATCCAGAGAAAATCAAAAAAGGCCTATTGGTTACTTTAGGAAAAGATATAGCAGGACGTACCATTAATGCAGATTTATCAAAAATGCCTCATCTTTTAGTAGCAGGTTCTACGGGTAGTGGAAAATCTGTTTGTATCAATAGTATTATTATTTCATTATTGATGCATTATCGTCCTGATGAAGTAAAATTAGTATTAGTGGATCCAAAACAAGTGGAACTTTCCAATTATAATGGTGTGCCTCATTTAATGGCTCCTGTTGTAACAGACCCTAAAAAAGCCGCTTTAGTATTACAAAAAGTGGTCGTAGAAATGGACAAACGTTATCGTGTTTTAGCCGATAAAGGTGTTAAAAATATTGGAGATTACAATAAAAAAATCGAAGAAGAAAATAAAAAACATCCTGAGCAAAAAGAAGCAAAAATGAACTATTTAGTCGTAATAGTAGATGAAATGGCAGATTTGATGATTGTTGCTAAAAAAGAAGTAGAAGATTCTATTATGCGTATTACTCAACTTGCTCGTGCGGCAGGAATTCATTTGATTGTGGCAACGCAAAGACCGTCAACAGATATTATTACAGGTGTTATTAAAACCAATATTCCATCTCGTATAGCATTCTCTGTTGCAAGTTATATTGATTCTAGAACCATTTTAGATGCTCCTGGAGCAGAAAAATTGTTAGGAAAAGGAGATATGCTGTATCTACCAATGGGAGACCCATTCCCAACACGTATCCAAGGATGTTATATTTCAGATGATGAAATTAATAAAATCATTAAATTTGTAAGTAGCCAACAAGAGCCAAGTTATGATGAAGCATTAAATATAGGAAGTGCAGAAAGTGGTGGTTCGTCTGAAGTCGCTCCTATGAATGATGATATAGACGATCCAATTTACGATGAAGTCGTTAAATTTGCGATTGATACAGGAAAGGTGAGTGCATCTCTTTTACAAAGAAGATTTCGCCTTGGATATAATCGTGCGGCTAGAATCGTTGATTTGTTAGAAGAACGTGGTATAATAGGACCACAAAATGGTTCAAAACCTAGAGAAGTTTTAGTTAAATTAAAAGAAGAAACACCAGAAGAAACGGAGTAAGGAAGTGTTATGTATGCTTAGTCGCTACGCTTGTGAGAACGAAAAAGCCTATCGATTCAAATCAGAAGAAAAAGATCCTTATCGCACCGACTTTTTTAGAGATATTGATCGAATACTGTATTCTCTTAGTTATACAAGATATATTGATAAAACCCAAGTATTTAGTTTTAATGAAAATGACCATATTACAAAACGAATGATACATGTGCAATTGGTCAGTAAAATTGCAAGAACAATTGGAAGAAACTTAGGATTAAATGAAGATTTGATCGAGGCTGCTGCTCTAGGGCATGATTTAGGGCATGTTCCTTTTGGTCATGTGGGAGAACGTATTTTAAATCAGATTAGTTTAGAAGTAAACGAGGGATATTTTAACCATAACATAGAAAGTGTTAGAGTTCTTATGAATTTAGAACAAAATGGAAGAGGCAGAAACATTACTTTACAAGTTTTAGATGCCATCATGTGTCATAATGGGGAGTTACCAATGCAAGAGTATTCTCCTGTTGTAAAAACCAAAGAAGACTTTTTCAAAGAATATCATGCTTCCTATGTAGATGAAAATGTAATAAAAAAACTAAGACCGATGACACTAGAAGGATGTGTTGTAAGAATTAGTGATATTATTGCCTATATCGGAAAAGATATAGAAGATGCTTTGTTATTAGGCGTTATTAAAAAAGAAGAAATTCCAGAATCTATTACCAATAGAGTGGGACTTGAAAATAGAGAAATTATAAATACATTTGTAAGAGATATTATAGAAAATAGTAAAGACAAGCCGTTTATAAAAATGAGTGAGCCTCTCTTTAAAACTTTATTGGAATTAAAAGAGTTTAATACCAAGAATATTTATTTAAAAGCAAATACCGAAGAACAAATTTGTGAATATGAAACCATGTTTAGAACTTTATTTCAACAATATAAAAAGGATATTGAAAGCGAAAATAAGAAATCAGAAATTTATACAAATTTTTTGTTGGAAATGTGTGATGAGTATTTAGAAAATACGACTACGAATCGTAAGGTTATTGATTTTCTTGCAGGTATGACCGATGATTATATGTACAAATGCTATAAGAAATTTATAAGAAATTTATAAGAAACAAGTAAGTTTCTTTTTTTTAATATATATGTTAAAATAAGAAAAAAATGTGGAGGCTATAATTATGGAAGAACAAGAATTATTAAAAAAAGCAAAAGTATTATTAATTTCTAGTATTCAAGAGGACTATGATAAACTTATTGCATATGGATTTCAAAATGTAGATTATTTTAAATCTCATATTTGTGCAGAACATTATTTTGAAAAACATGAAGATAGGTTAGAAGTCTACCATATTTTAATATCGGGGCAAAAAGTATTTCGAGAATATAGTTTTAATAATATTGATAATAAAATCAAAGATATTTCGAAAAAAGAAGGACGTGTATCTGTAACTTCTTTAATGAATAGGCAAACGCAAGAATTTCCTTATCAGGCCTATATAGGGACTCAATTTATGATGGAAAAAACTTATGAAGAACTTTTAGGAGATATTGTAAAATATGCACTTTTTAGTAGAGTAGTAGAGCAAATAAAAAAGGACACTGTTCCTTTTCAACCGATTATGGATTTTGTAAAAAAAGAAAAACTACCATTTCCGAAGAAAAAACAAGATTTAAAAATTCTATTTTTAGAAACCTTCCAAGTAGAAAGTTATAGTAGAAAACTTGCTAACGATTTGGGTTTGAGAGTATTTTTTGAAGAAGATGATAATTATGCAATTATGAAAAATATCAAATCTCATTTAGGAGAGTATGACATTATTATTGCCTCAAAAAGTTTTTCATCCATACTCCCTATACTAAATACAGAAAGTACAGAACAATGTAAAGAAACAGGTCGGAATTTAACACTTTTAATGACTTATGAATCGCATGAAATCGGCTGGCTTGATGAAGATAACAAATATGATTCTGATGGTTTTGGAAATAAAATAAATCTTTGTTATTCTTTTGGTGGGGAATATGAAACTTATTTAGAAAATGGGCAAAAGGAATATTGTATAATGAGAAAAGAAAATTTTTCAAATTATGGTTTGGAAAGAGCAACCAATTTTGTTAAAGGTAAATTTTTAACAATAAAGAGCAGTTTAGAAGTAGCAGTGCAAATTTATAATGATGCTTTAAAAACTTTAAATATTTCAGGATTAAAAAATTTAGATTTGAAAACAAGCGAAAAATATGACAAAGAGTATAAGAATTTAGAAAATGCTGAAAATATGAAAAAAGGTATTGCGCTAGAACAAATAAAAAAAATGTTTAGTGATTTAAATTTTAGAGTACGTGCATATTTAGATTATAAGGAAAAAGGATTGGCTCCAAAAGTTTTAGATGGATTACGTATTACAGAAACTAACATTGGAATTTTAGTAGAAATTCTTATTAATGAAATAGTTTATGGTTCGATACTTTTACCAAAAAAACAGGAACAAAATAATTTGAAAATGCAAACAAGAACTTCTAAAGGAAAATTAAAAGATCAGGTGGTTAGTTTTTATACAAAAAGTTTTGAAAATTTAGATAAGATTCCTCCAAGATTAAATGAAGTTCAAGAAAAAACTTTCTGTGGTATTTGCAAAAGAGTGGAAAATGTAATTGTTCCTTTGAATGAAATTGCTTATTCACAATATATGAAATTATGTAGAAAGAATCGTGTAGAGAAAGAAACAGAAAGCGACGAAATAGTAAGAAGAAAGAAAAAGGATTAAATGATATCTCGTGAAATAGAAAATAGAATTTTAAAATTGAATGCTTCTAAAAAAGTAGTTACAGGTCAACGACAAGTAGGAAAAACTACATTGTTAAAAGCATTGAAGGATAATTAGAAATTATGTTTCTTTAGATAATTTAAGTTTAAGAACCCTTGCCAAAGATAATCTAAAATTGTTCTTAATAATCCTTTGATAGTAGACATCTTGCGAAACTAAATATCTAAACAAAAATTGAAAAAAGAACATAGAAAAAGTGCTCTAGAAATAAAAGCATGTTTACGATTTCTATAGCGTTCTGACAGAATTTTGAAAACTTTTAGCCCTTCATTCACGTGTTCTATTGATATTCTTATAGTAGAAATCAAATGATTTAATTCCTTATCGTCGTTGGGGAGTGGATGAAATTTTGATTTCTTTTTTGGTGTTAAGCACCTAAAAAGAATCGTATCTAAACCTTGGTATCCACTATCTGTAAGCATAGGTACATTTTTATCTATATTTTGTGTACTATCTTTAAATAAAGTAAAGTCATGAACACTTCCTTTGTCAAAGGCTACATATACAATTTTCTTTTGTATCTTCTTCTATAATAAGTTGAATCTTTATGGTATGTTTTTTCTTTTTTCCTGAGTAATATTCTCTTTGTATTTCTTGTACTTTGGGTCTTTCTACTGCACATTCCATTACATCTACTATGTATTCTTTATTTTTATTAAGTTTCGTTATATCAAAGTCTTCTGTCATATATTCACTCAGTACAGACTCTGCCCAAACTGTCCAACGATAGGCATTACCTTCATCTATGCCAAAATACATTCCCAATTTTAGAAATGTAGTATAATCTCTTAAATATCCATACATTAGCAATAGAACATTTGCTATTTCTAATTTTGGTGGACGACCACCTTGCATGTGTTTTTTTTTGGACTTCCTCTAATATTGCTACTTGAAATTCAAATACTTCTCTTTTTACTCCTGTTGCTCTTTTAAATTTCATATCATTTATATGATATTTTAGTTTCGCAAGATGTCTAATAGATGAAGTATAACATGTTCCAGAATTATTATCTTATATAAAATTGGAAGTATATGACAAAGAAGAAAAAGGAATGTATTGGTTATTTGGATTGTAAAAGTTTCATTTGATGAAAGGGATATCAGAATCTCTAACTGGTCGAGAAGGAAATTGGTGAAGGTAGGCTTATTTGTGTGTATCCAAATATTATTCCAATAGATGAAAAAAATAAAGTGATTCTAATTTCTTGTATATTTTAATTTTACTTTTTACTTTAACGTTGAATCAATCTAAAGTGCACAATTAAGTGCAATTTGATATAAAATGTGTA
>CANOWY010000030.1 GCA_947571135.1 uncultured Mycoplasmatota bacterium | reverse complement strand
CAGGAGTAACTGCACATATACAAAAAAACGTGCACTTAACTTTTTATTTAGTGATGTCTTTTTTTAACTTGACAGAACCTCGGGGGGGGGTATAATAAGTCCCATTATGTAAAGGGGGATTTTTTAGAACTATGAATGAATCAGTACAAAAATTTATAAATCATTTAAATGAATATAAAAAACTAATGGAAAAAATAGTAAAAGAAGTTAGAGAAAAGATAAATCCAGAAAATGAAAATAAAGAAAATATAGTTATAAATGGAATGAAATTTTCGTTAAGGCAAATACAAGGGGAAATCATGGATATTTCTTCTTTAATTCAATTTTTAGAAAAAGATAAAAAGGAAGTAAGACAGGAGCATTATATTTATCAGCGCTTTTCTTCTTTAGTGATGCATTTAGAGAATGTGTCTTTTAATGCTACTGATAAAGCAAACATCATTTTTTATATCATTGAAAAAAATTACTCATACGCTCAAGAAAAAAATATGATTCACAATATCATCGACATAAATAAATTTAAAGAGTTTTATGCTCCTGAAATGGATGCTATGCAGTTTGCACAAGTGATGAAAAAAATAGATTTCTTTCGAATTGGAAATGCTTCAGAAGATACGTTATCTAGCCAAGAACGTATAATAAAAGACGCAATAAAAAAAGCGATAGAAGCAACAAAAGAAAGAGACCAATTGTTTATGAAGTTACACGCTCTCATTCAAGAGCATTATTTAAGTAAGCAAGACTCTTTCAATAAAACAGATTTAAAATATATAAATTTTGCCTTACAAAAATTATTAAATAATTCTTCAATATGTGCTATTACTATTCGAAGTCTAGAAAAAAGTTTAGAAAAAAGGATATTGAATCAGAAGAAAAAGGATGCTCCTAAAATTTTGAAAAAGGAAAATAATTATAATTATAAAGCACTCGAAAAAGAAGTAAGTGAAGTTATAGAATTAAAAGATATGTACCCAAAAAGACCATTATCTTTAAAAGAAAAGATTTATTATTTAAGTATACTTACAAGAATGAATGTAAATAAAGAAGAAAGATTTCAATTTTTAAGAAACTGTGAAATGTTAAAAAAAGAAATAGTAGAATTAGAGGAATACCAAAACATTTTAAATCGCTTAAGATATTATGAAGAAAGTGTAGGATTACAAAGTGAAATTCAATCCATCGAAGAATGTTTAATAGAAATGACAAAAACAAACCCTCAAACTGAGGAATATTTAATGTGGGAAGAAATTCTAAAAGATATTTTGAAGAAAATTGAGCACTGGATTCCTAAGAACTATGAATTTGAAGAAGAGGCCGTAAGACTTTTGTTATTGCCAAAGGAGGATCAAAATGAATGAATCGGTAAACCAATTTTTAACATGGCTTCAATTTGAAAATAAAAAATTGGAACAAGAAATAGAAGAACATGTAAAAAAAGAATGTAAAAAAAGAACACTTTCAGGGGAACTGAACATAACCCATATGTGTCTACCAGATGAAGACCCAATTTTTGAAGATATATCATCTAAATTATTGAAAGATAAAAAAATAGATAGCATAGTAACTAAGAAAAATTTAGTGGAATATATGTTAGATGAACTAAATAGAATCTTAAAATACGAAAATGAGAGAGTACTTAAACTTTCTTATTATAAAAAATTAAGTAAACTTCTTGTACTCTGGGATAAAAATATGAAAGCAAAAATGGAAGTACTATTCTTTGTAATAGAAAAAAATCTTTTAAATTATCAAGAAGACGCTAAATTAATTAATTATAAGTTAATGGAAGATATGAAAATTCCTGGCATGGAGTTGGCAGAAATTAAATCATTTTTAAAAGAGAATTAATTCAATGAATTTGCCAAGAAAAAATTTTCTGATTTAACTGAACAAGAAAAAATAATCTATACATATTTGAAAGATAAAATGAACTCTAACGGGATTAATTCGTTAACTATAATTTTAATAATTCTTCTAATACATTGCATAAACAAAAAAGGCAATTTAAATGAAAACGATATTCAAATGACTACTTTGGCTTTATTAAAATTAGGGATAGCAAAAGAATTATGCGATGGAATAAAATATTTGTTAGAAAAAGAACTTACGATTTCAAAACAAAAAGTCGAAAAAAATGTAAGTAGATCAAAAAAGCAAGAAAATAATTATGATTATAAAGCGCTAGAAAAAGAAGTAAGTAAAGCGGTTGATTTAAAAGATATGTTTCCAAAAAGACCATTATCTTTAGAAGAAAAGATTTATTATTTAAGTATACTTACAAGAATGAATGTAAATAAAGAAGAAAGATTTCAATTTTTAAGAAACTGTGAAATGTTAAAAAAAGAAATAGTAGAATTAGAGGAATACCAAAACATTTTAAATCGCTTAAGATATTATGAAGAAAGTGTAGGATTACAAAGTGAAATTCAATCCATCGAAGAATGTTTAATAGAAATGACAAAAACAAACCCTCAAACTGAGGAATATTTAATGTGGGAAGAAATTCTAAAAGATATTTTGAAGAAAATTGAACATTGGATTCCTAAGAACTATGAATACGAAGAAGAGCAAGTAAAATTGTTGCTTGTACAAAAAGAAATAGAAGAGTAAGTGGTAATAATCATTTATTTTTTTTTAAATTGTAAAAAAATTAGCACTCATATATTGACAAGTGCTAAGCATACTATTATAATGGTGTTAGCAGTTAAAAAAATGTAGTGCTAAAGAAGGTGATAAAGTGGACGAGAGGCAAAACAAGTTATTAAAAGCCATCGTAGAATCTTATATAAAAACCGTAAAACCAATTGGTTCTAAGTCATTGTGCAAGAAATTTGGTTGCTCTAGTGCTACCATTCGAAATGAAATGGCAGAGTTGGAGCGACTAGGATTTATTGAAAAAAATCACATTTCCTCTGGTCGTATTCCAAGTGAGGCTGGATACAAATATTATGTAGAATATTTAATGAAACCAAAAGAACTAACAGGAGAAGATGTTTTAAAATTACAAACTATTTTTAAAAACAACGAACTAGAACTTAGCGATGCTATTAATAAAACCGTAGAAATTATTAGTGAACTTACAAATTACACTAGTATTATCTTAGGAAAAAGTTCTAGTGAGAATACTTTAAAACAAGTTAGCGTCATTCCCATAACAGATAATAAAATAGTTGCACTTGTATGTACTGATAAAGGAATAGTAGAAAATAAACAATTTCTACTAGAAAAAGAATCAGAAATCAATGAAATCGTAAAGACGAGTGAAATTATAAATAAAATGCTTGTAGGGACGCCAATTAACGAAGTAGGAAAAAGACTTGAATTCGAAATTAAACCTATCATAAGTAGACAAATTAAGCAGTATGAAGCAGTATATAATATATTTGCAGATGCATTTAATGATTTTCTAAACAAAAGTCACAATGTCTACTTTGGTGGTAAAACTAAGATATTTGATGAACCAGAGTATAACAATGTACTAGAAATTAAACAACTAGCAAGTAAATTTGAAGATAAAGATTTCATTAAACGAATAGAGGAAGATTCAGAAGATGCTTCTGGAGAAGTAAAAATTTATATTGGGGAAGAAAATGAGTTTGATCCCAATGTAACAATCATTAAAAGTAAGTATCGACTGAATGGAGAAGAAGGAACCATTGCGATAGTAGGACCAAAACGAATGGAATATGATCGCGTTGTAGGTCTTTTAAGTTACTTACAAAAAGAGTTCAATGAAATGGAAAGAGATGGTGAAGAAGATGAACAATGAAGAGATAAAAAAAGAAACACAGGAAGAAATAAAAGAAGAACAAAAAACGGAAAAAGAACACGTTGAAAATAAAAAAGAAAAGCCAAAAAAGAAAAAAGAAAATAAGGAAATAGAAGTGCTTAAAGAGGAAAATAAGGCTTTACAAGAAAAAATATTACGTATTAGTGCAGAAATGCAAAATATGCGTAAAAGATATGAAGAGGAAATTGCAAGACTTCATAAATACGAAGGGTTAGAATTTGCCAAAGAAATTCTACCAACAATTGATAATTTTGAAAGAGCAATTAAATTAGATGATACAAATCTAGACGATGAACTATCTAAGTTTTTAAGTGGATTTAAAATGATTTATACTAATTTAGTTAATATTTTAAATGCTAAAGAAATAAAAGAGATAGATTGTTTAAATCAAGATTTTGATCCTAACTACATGGAAGCAGTATTAACTGCAAAGGTAGAAGGTGTCGAAAAAAATAAAGTAGTAGAAGTCTTACAAAAAGGCTATATGTATAAAGATAAACTTCTTAGACCTGCCATGGTCAAAGTAAGTGAATAATAAAAGGAAAGGTGAAGATATTATGGCAAAAATTATAGGTATCGATTTAGGTACAACAAATTCATGTGTAGCATACTTAGAAGGAGGAAAACCAGTTGTTATTGCAAATGCAGAAGGAAATAGAACCACTCCTAGTGTTGTGGCATTTAAAGAAAAAGGAGAGATAATAGTTGGAGATCCAGCAAAACGTCAAGCAATTACCAATCCATTTACTGTTTCATCAGCAAAAAGAAAAATGGGTACAAATGAAACATTTGATATCGATGGAAAGAAATATACTCCACAACAAATTAGTGCTCAAATATTAATGAAATTAAAAGCAGATGCGGAAAGTTTCTTAGGAGACAAAGTAACCAAAGCCGTTATTACAGTTCCTGCCTACTTTAATGATGCAGAACGTCAAGCAACAAAAGATGCTGGAAAAATTGCAGGACTTGAAGTAGAAAGAATTGTAAACGAGCCAACGGCTGCAGCACTTGCTTATGGTCTTGAAAAACAAGACAAATTACAAACAATCCTGGTTTACGATTTAGGAGGAGGAACTTTCGATGTTTCTATCCTTGAACTTGGAGATGGAATCTTTGAAGTTAAAGCAACTAGTGGAAATAATCGTTTAGGTGGAGATGACTTCGATAATCGTATTATGGATTACTTAGTGAGTGAATTTAAAAAAGAAAATTCTATTGACTTATCGAAAGATAAAATGGCAATGCAAAGACTTAAAGATGCAGCAGAAAAAGCCAAGAAAGACTTATCTGGAATGTCTAGTACACAAATTTCATTACCATTTATTTCTCAAAAAGAAGATGGACCAGTTCACTTAGAGGTAAACTTAACGAAAGCGAAATTTGAAGACTTATGTCGTGACTTGTTTGATTCAACTCTTGAACCAGTTCGTAATGCTTTAAAAGATGCGAAACTTTCTAAGAACGATATTAATGAAGTCATCTTAGTTGGTGGTTCAACTCGTATTCCATACATTCAAGAATTAGTGAAGAAAGAACTTGGAAAAGAACCACACAAAGGGGTTAACCCAGATGAAGTGGTGGCTATGGGTGCTGCTATTCAAGGTGGAGTTTTAACTGGAGAAGTGGAAGATTTAGTTCTACTTGATGTAACACCTTTATCTTTAGGAATTGAAACTCTAGGAGGCGTATTTACAAAATTAATTGATAGAAATACAACAATTCCAACTTCTAAATCACAAGTATTCTCAACTGCCGCAGACAACCAACTTGCTGTAGATATTCATGTATTACAAGGGGAGCGCCCAATGGCTGCCGATAATAAAACTTTAGGTAATTTCCAACTTACCAATATCCCACCTGCACCAAGAGGAATCCCACAAATCGAAGTTAAATTTGATATTGATGCGAATGGTATTGTAAACGTAACTGCAAAAGACTTAGGAACAAATAAAGAACAATCCATTACGATTCAATCCTCTACGGGCTTAAGCGATGAAGAAATTGACAAGATGGTGAAAGAAGCCGAAGCCAATAAAGAAGCCGACGAAAAAAGAAAAGAAGAAGTAGATATAAGAAATAATGCCGATGCTTTAATTTTCCAAACTGAAAAAGCAATTTCTGACTTAGGAGACAAAGTAGATAGCAAAGATAAGAGCGAGGCAGAAGAAAAAATGAAAGAATTAAAAACGGCTTTAGAAGGTAGTGACGCAGAAGATATCAAAAAGAAAACAGATGCTCTTAATGAAGTCGCAATGCGATTAGCAACAAAGGTGTATGAAAATGCTGCTGCTGCAAATCAAAATGCTGGAAATACCGAAGAAACAACTCCTAATAATGATAAAAAAGATGATGTAGAAGAAGCAAGTTACGAAGAAAAATAATAAAATAGGGAGAGAGGAACTCTCTCTTTACTTGGTTTGTAGGAGGAATCATGAAAGAAAGAAAAGAAATAGAAAATAAATATAAAGCAAATACAAGTGGATTATTTGAAAGTGAACAAAATTTTTTAGAAGAAATAGAAAAAATAGAAAAAGAGATTCAAGAAATAAAAAGATTTGAAGGACATTTGCTTGATAATGCTGAAATACTTTATGAAGCCATTCAGTTAAGTGAAGAACTTGAAAAAAGAATAGAACGCGTCTTTATTTATGCCCATTTAATCAATGATTTTGATTTGTCAGAAGAAAAAGGAAATGAATATTATGGAAAAGCCTTTAAACTATACCAAGCAAAAATTCTTCTTACATCTTATATGACACCTGAACTTTTAGAAAAAGAGTACAGTGTAGTAGAAGCATATATAAAAGAAAAACCAGAATTAAAAAAATATGAAAATATGTTAAAAGAAATTTATCGAACCAAAAAACATATTTTAAGTAAAAAGGAAGAAGAATTATTAAGCCAATTTAGTGAACTGGCTTCTGCTCCTGAAGATGCTTATTCCAAATTAGTGGACGTAGATTTGAAATTTGAAGATGTAAAAGACGAGAATGGGAATAGAGTAGAATTAAACGAAATTAGCCATAAAACTTTAATGGAATCTCAAAATCGTGAAGTAAGGCAAAATACCTTTAAAACTTTTTACAAAGGGTACAAATCAATTATTAATACGACAAGTGAATTATTAGCGGCTTGTGTAAAAAAGAATAATAGAATTGCTCATATTCGTAAATATGAAAGTGCTGCTTCTGCTTCCCTTGATGCCAACAATGTAGACAAAAAAGTTTATACAACTTTATTAGAATCCATAGAAGAAAATCTAAGTACTATTTATCGTCAATGGGAAATTCGAAAAAAGGTTTTAAAATTAGACGAATTGCATCTTTATGATACAAATGTCTCTCTTATCAAAGATTATGAAAAAAAATATTCTTATGAAGAAGCAAGTAGTCTTATAAAAGAAGCATTAAAAGTATTAGGTGAGGAATACAGTACTGTACTTGCATGTGCTTTCACAGAAAACTGGATTGATGTTTTTCCAAATAAAAACAAAAGAAGTGGGGCTTATTGTACATGTTGCTATGAAACACATCCCTATGTGTTAACAAATTTTAGCGAAAGATATGGAGATGTAGCAACCCTTGCCCATGAACTTGGACATGCTATGCACTATTATTATGCAGCCAAAAATAATACATACTGTGATTATAACTACACCATATTTGTAGCAGAAGTTGCAAGTCAAGTAAATGAAGCCTTACTTGCTATGCATATTATAAAAAATACTCAGAATAAAGAAGAAAAAATCTTTGTGCTTGACGAATTAATAAAACATTTCAAATCCTCTGTAGTAAGACAAACAATGTTTGCTGAATTTGAAGAAATTATCCATAAAAAAGAACAAAATGGGGAAATACTAACTTGCAATACCTTATGCGATACTTATTATGGTTTGAATAAAAAATATTTTGGAGATAACATAATAGTAGACGAAGAAATTAAATACGAATGGTCAAGAGTACCACACTTTTACTATAATTTCTATGTATATCAATACTCCACTGGGTATATTGCAGCCCTTAAAATAGCAACGGATATTTTTAACAAAAAGGAAAATGCTTTAGAAAACTATATCAAGTTTTTGAAATTAGGCTCTACTTTAGATCCAGTTGCTTCCCTAAAAGTGGCAGGTGTAGATTTAACAAATAAAGAAACCTTTAATGCGGCTTTCCAAGAGTTTGCTCGTGAAATGGACGAATTTGAAAGTTTGCTAGGAAGTGAGTGAAAATCATGAATAAAAAAGATTATTATGAGGTTCTGGGAGTAGAAAAAAATGCAAGCGAAGAAGAAATTAAAAGAGCATTTCGTCGTCTTGCAAAGCAATACCATCCAGATGTAAATAAAGAACCAGATGCCGAAGCCAAATTTAAAGAAATAGGAGAGGCTTATGCTGTTTTATCAGACTCAGAAAAACGTCGTCAATATGATCAGTTTGGTCATGCGGCTTTTGAAGGGGGAGGATCCAGTGGATTTGGTGGCTTTAACGCTGAAGATATTGATCTAAGTAGTATCTTTGATGATTTGTTTGGGTCTTCCTTTGGCTTTAACTTTGGCGGTGGAAGTAGAAGAAAGAATAGTCCTTCTAAGGGAAGAGACCGCTTAGTCAAACTAAATTTGACCTTTGAGGAGGCTGTTTTTGGTTGCAAAAAAAGCATTAATATTGATTTAAACGAAACTTGTGAAAAATGTAGTGGAAAAGGTGGATTTGGAGAAAAAACTTGTTCGAAATGTAATGGGCGTGGAACTATCGTTGCAGAACAAAGAAGTATGTTTGGTATATTTCAAACTCAAACAACTTGTCCAGAGTGTGGAGGATTAGGCCATACTTTTGAAAGTACTTGTAATGTGTGTAGAGGCTCAGGCTATACAAAAGAAAATAAAGAGATATTAGTCACTGTTCCAGAAGGTGTCGATACTGGATACCAATTACGGATTAGCGGAAAAGGTGAAGCAGGAGCAAATGGGGGACCTAATGGAGACATTTATATTGAATTTAATGTCAGAAAACACGATTTCTTTGAAAGAAATGATGAAGATATTTACCTAGAAGTACCTATTACGATTACACAAGCAGCATTAGGATGTAAAAAAGAAATACCGACTTTAGAAAATAATGTTGTCTTAGAAATCAAAGCTGGAGCAGAAACAGGAGACAAACTAAAGTTGAAAGGCAAAGGAATTAAAATTCCCAATTCTTTACGCAAAGGGGATTTGTATGTAATTTTAAATGTAGTAACACCAAAAAAATTAAATCGTAAGCAAAAGAAAATTTTAGAAGAACTAGAGAGTACTGGTCTTCAAGATGAAAGTATTTTTAAAAATTTTGAAAAGTGTTTGAAAAAATAAGCACTTTTTTTATTTGATTTAGTAAGCATTTCCTTTTTGCTAATGATGTAGGAAATTTTCTATCAACATGATTGAAATTTAAGGCAATGGATTTCCTTTATAGCCTAAAAAGTTAATTGATTATTCTACCTGTAAACGAAAAGTCATTTACTTTACATATTCTTGGAAAAAATTTTGACAAGGCATAAACCCATTGCTATACTTAATATATATAATAAGAGGTTGATGAAATGGCAAAAAGATATAAAATTAGTTTAACATTAATCAGTATTTTAATTATGTTTTCTTTTTGTATTTTACTTTCTTATAAACAATACTTGCAAGAAATTGAAAACACTAATCCTTATGTGTTAGTATTAGAAGGACTATCTATCAATTATTTAAATGGAACAAAAATAGAGGTAGATGGAGAAGAAAAAGACTTTACTTTTTCCATTACGAATAATTCAGAAAATGAAAAATCTTATTATATTCATTTAGAAAATATGGAGGCAAACCAAGAAATAATTACCTACCTTTTAAAAGAGCAAAATAATAAAGTGAATATGATTTTAAGTAGTGTATCAAAAGAGCAAAGTAGTTTAGCCACTATGCTCAAGATAGAACCAGGAGAAAGTCATTTTTTTACTTTAAATTTTAAAGAAAGTGAAAAATTACAACTTGCCGCAAAATTAGTAGTAGATGTTGAAGATTTAAAAGAAGAAATCTTTGCTAATACTATCCTGAAAAATAATGATATTAAAACCTCATCTATTACAAAATTTGGAAGTGAAGTCGCAACAGAAAATGAAGGACTTATCTCGGCTAAAGAAGACACAGGAGAATTCTACTATTTCAGAGGAAATATTGAAAACAATTATGTCTCGTTTGCAGGTCTTATATGGCGCATAGTTAAAATTAATAGTGATGGAAGTGTAAAACTAATTTTAAATGATTATACAAGTACAAACGGGAACTTTTATGAGACCAGTAATGAAACTACAATAGAAACTAAACTAAATTTTTCAGAAAATAAAATGCACGAAATATTAAATGAATGGTATCAAAAAAATTTGTTGAACTATGAATCCCATTTGATTTCCAATAAGTATTGTGTAGATGATACGATATTAAATTATGAGAATGGAACAAATTATTACTTAGCCAATGCAAGGCTTTTAAGAGATTATAACGAAAATTACAATTGTTTAGGTACAAATTATACTACACGTATTGGACTTTTATCTGCTGATGAAGTTGTCTTAGCTGGAGCAAGTGCAAATAGTGGAAATACTAGTTTTTATCTTTACGTTCCAGATAAAACAGTTGCTTGGTGGACCTTGACTCCTAATTACAGTATAGAAAATAATATTGCTTTTTTTGAAGTAAACACAAATGGAGCGTTATCATCAGATACACGTGGAACGTATTATCGTGGCATAAGGCCTGTTATCAATTTAGTCAAGAGAACTTCAGTTACAGGAAGTGGAACCATAACAGATCCTTACATTATAAAAGAATAATTTACACAAAAGGAAGAAACGTGATAAAATAAAATAGGATGTGATAGTATATGAAACAAATCTTAAAAGATATTATTGGCTTTACCACTGCTTTAAATAAGATTGATTTGCTTTTGTATTTTGCTGTTTTAGTTTTAATCATATTAGTGGTCTCTTTAATTTATATTATCAAAACGAGTGATGAAGAAGAAATAGAGGTGGAAGGAGAAAATTATATAGATAACGAAGACGATTTACAATCTATTGTAACCAATTTAGAAAACAATCATCTTCCAGCCTTAGAACTAACCGATTATGAAGCGGAACAAGAGGCAAGAGCCATTATTAGTTATAATGAATTATTAGAAAAAAATAAAGTGGGACAAATTCGTTATGAAGAATCAAAAACAAATAACGATGAAGTTTCTATAAAAAAAATCGATTTGGGGCATCTAACTATCAATACACAAAAACAACAAAAAAATGTCGTTTTTCTAAATTATGAAAGAGAAGAAGAATTTTTAAAAAATTTACAAGCCTTAAATAAATTATTAAATTAAGAGAACATTCTCTTTTTTCTTTTTGCAAGCATTTATGCTATAATAAAGAACCATTAGGAGGGATGCTATGAAATTTTATATTGTTACATTAGGGTGTAAGGTAAATACGTATGAAAGTGAAAGCATAAAAGAAAACTTAATCAAAGAAAACTATATATACACAGAAAAAGAAAATGATGCTGATATTATCATCATTAATACTTGTTCTGTTACCAATATGGCAGACAATAAATCACAAAAGATGGTACGCCATGCTAAAAGACTAGGCAAAATTTTAGTAGTATGTGGTTGCAGTAGTGAGAATAATCAAGAAACTTACAAACAAATGGGCATTGATATTTTAATCGGAAATAAGGACAAAAGTAAAATTTCTACTATGCTAAAAGAGTATGAAACAACAAAAGAGGTTACCATTCATTTTTATGAAAAACAAAAACCATGTTTTGAAAATATGCAAGTAGAACAATTTACAAGTCATACTAGGGCCTTCATTAAAATAGAAGATGGTTGTAACAATTATTGTAGTTATTGCATTATTCCATATGTTCGAGGCCAAGTTTGTAGCAAAGACTTTGATAAAACTTTAGAGGAAGTAAAAAAACTTGTAGCAAATGGTCATAAAGAAATTGTTTTAACTGGCATTCTAACAGGCTCTTATTTATCAAATGGTCATGATCTTTCTGATTTGATTCACGAAATGAGTAAAATAGAGGGACTAGAAAGAATTCGAATCTCTTCTATTGAAGTAACAGAACTAAATGAAAAATTATTAAAAGAAATCCAAGGAAATAAAAAAATAGTGAACCATTTTCATATTCCTCTACAAGCCGGAAGTGATGAAGTATTAAAACGAATGAATCGTAAATATGATATTGATTTTTATAAACAAAAAATAGAAGAAATAAGAAATATAAAAGAAGATGTAAGTATTACAACAGATGTTATAGTAGGTCATCCTTATGAAACAGAAGAATTATTTCTAGAAACAATAAAAACGTGTAAAGAAATTGGCTTTTCCAAAATTCATGTATTTCCTTATTCAAAGAGAGATGGGACTCCATCTAGTAGAATGCCTATGCAAGTCGAGGATATCGAAAAAAAGAATCGTAGTCGAATACTCAATCAAGTAAGCCAAGAATTAGAAGAAAAATTTTATAAAGAACATTTAAATAAGGTAGCAGAAGTTTTAATAGAAGAAGCAAATAATGTAGAAAGTGTTGGATTCACCACAAATTATATAAAAGTGAAAGTACAAGAAAAATTAAATCAAAATGAAATGTATAAGATAAAATTAATTGACTATAAAGATGGACAATTAATAGGGGAATGTGTTAAAGAGAAAGTAAATATCTAAGTTGCTTTCTTTTTAATTTTAAAATAAATACAACACAAGTATTGTAAAAATAAAAAAGATAATTTATAATGTAGATAAGATAGATGGAGGAAAGAAATGAAAAAAGAAGAAATAAAGAAAAATAACCTCCCAACTTCAGGAACACGCCT
>CANOWY010000029.1 GCA_947571135.1 uncultured Mycoplasmatota bacterium | reverse complement strand
TATCCCTTTATTTTTTTCTTTTTATTCTTTCGTGCTTTTACTTTTTAATTCAGTCAGAAATATGCAACTTATTTGTAAAAATACATAAAATATTATAGGTGATAGTATGTATGGAGCAAGTGGAATAACAAAAGGCCTTTCACTCACAAAAATTATAGGTGGACTTTCAAAAACTTTACAAATAGCCAATCAAGTCATTCCTTTATACCAAAAAGCAAGACCTATGATACAAAATGCGAGAAACATGATGGGCATTTTAAAAGAATTTACCAAAAACAATTCTAAAGGAATTGAAGAAACAAACGCTACTATCGTAAACACTAAAAAAGAAATTGCACCTAATCAAAAAAAAGAAGTAGTTTCTACTACTCCTACTTCTCCTACATTTTTTCTTTAAAAACTACAAATAATACATACTTTTTTAATAAATGCATCTGATAAAGCACTTTTATTTTCTTTTTTATATGCTTATAACTTATTTTTTTGTTTATGTTTTGATATTCTTTCCATAAATATTCATAATAAAAAATATTTTCCTTAGAAAAAATACCAAAATATAATTCTCGTTTTTTCATTTTGTTTTTTTCTGTTGTATATATTCCAATAACGTAATAATGCCCTTTTTCAAATACTACTTTTTCTTGTTGGAGATAATATCCTTTTTTTTTTGTTTCTTTTCGCAAACGTGATAAATCATTATTAGATTGAATGATGATTTTTTTGATTCTCTCTTTTAATACATTTTCTAAAATATGTAAAATGGTAGCAGTACCCATTCCTGATATCACAACAGTATTTATTACATTTTGATCTACATTTTTTAAACCATCTGACAAAATAGTAGGAATTTTTTCTTCTAATCCCTCTTTTTTTATATGATTTTCCGCAATTTTTAAAGCATTTTGATTAATATCTGTTGCAATTACATTTTGACACAATTCTTGCTTCATTAAATAAATAGCAAGATAAGCATGATCACAGCCTACATCTACTACTTTATCTTCTTTTTCTATAAAAGAAGCAATCGTTTTAAGACGAATACTATTCATATTAGTCAGATAAAAAGTCCTTTAATTTTTTAGCACGAGAAGGATGTCTTAATTTACGCAAGGCTTTTGCCTCTATCTGACGAATTCGCTCACGAGTAACGTTAAATCTTTTTCCCACTTCTTCTAAAGTATGGCTTGTCCCATCTACAAGTCCAAAACGAAGTTCCAATACCTCTTGTTCTCTTTCTTGTAAAGTCTCTAAAACTGCACGAATTTCCTCTTTTAATATTTCATTAGTTGCGTACTCTTCTGGTGTCATAGAACTTGCATCAGGAACAAAATCTCCTAAATGAGAATCTTCTTCTTCTCCAATTGGTGTTTCTAATGAAACTGGATCTTGACTAATTTTAATAACTTCACGAACCTTTTCAACTGAAATCCCCATCTTTTTTGCTACTTCTTCTTCACTAGGTTCACGATTTAATTCTAAAGTTAATTGTCTTTGAATACGAGCCATTTTATTAATAGTTTCTACCATATGAACAGGCACACGTATTGTTCTTGCTTGATCTGCTAAAGCACGTGTAATGGCTTGACGAATCCACCAAGTAGCATAAGTTGAAAATTTAAATCCTTTATCATAATCAAATTTATCTACGGCTTTCATTAAGCCTATATTTCCTTCTTGAATCAAATCTAAGAATAAAAGTCCACGTCCCACATAACGTTTTGCTATACTTACAACTAAACGTAAATTAGACTCTGCTAATATATTTTTAGCCATTTCATCTCCCGTTGCCGCCTTTTTAGATAAATCTAATTCTTGCTCAGCAGACAGCAAACTAATTTTTCCTATTTCTTTTAAGTACATACGCACAGGGTCATTAATATTTACATCTTTCGTAATCTCTGCATCATCTAAAATAATAGGTTCTTCTTTTTCAAGTGTCTTAGAACTCCCAGCACTAGTTTCATCATCTTCCGCAACAATCTCTATATTATTTTCGACAAACGTACTATAAAGATCATCTAGAGAATCATTATCAACATCAAGCCCTTTTAAACTTTCTGCTAATTGCTCAAAAGTAATAACCCCTTTTTCTTTTCCTAATTTTAATAACTCTTCTTTTCGTTCTTCAAACGTCTTTATCACTTTCATTTTCTACACTTCCTTCTCAATTTCCATTTTTAACTCAGCAATTTTCTCTAGCAGAGATAATTTTTTATTTACATCATATTCGCTCTTCAATTCTTCCTTCAACTTTTTAATCTCCTCTTTTTTTATTTTCTTTTTTATAATTTCTAAGAGTTCTAACATCTCTTCTTCAGTTAAAATTTCCTCTTTCTCATTACATATTATAGCCATTATTTCATTCTTTACATTCGTATTTTCAGAATAACTAATAAAATCTGCTAAATCAATTGTTTTGTGATTCTCTAAATAATATACAATTTCGTTGGCAATAATTCGATGTTCTTTAGTAGGAAAAATTCCTAACTTTGTTTGATACAACTTTACAAAGTCTTTTGAATGCATCATATAAAAAAGAATTTTGGAGCACACTTTATTGTAACTACTTTGGTGGTTTTCTATAACTTGTTCTTTTTTTTCTGGTTTTTTTTCAATTTTACTCTCTCTATCTCCCAGTTGTTCTTTTAAAATTGCATAGGATATATTATAATCTTTTGCAAGTTTTTGTAAAGTCACTTCTTTTAAAATTGCATCATTTGTATTTTTTAAACCATCGATAACAGCCTTAATATATTCTGCTAAATCAGACGCCTCATTAAGATTCTTATTCTTTTTAAAATAATTTAATTTAAAATCAACAAACGAAATCGCATTTTGAATATTCTCTTGCATTGCAGCAACACCATTTTTGATAATATATTCATCTGGATCTTTTTCACCACTTAAACGTATAATCGAAAATGAAATATTGTTTTCTTCTAAAATATTCCCGATAGAAAGAGTAGCACTCTCCCCAGCATTGTCATTATCAAGCATTAAAATAATGTTACACCTTAGTTTTTTTAAAGCATCAATTTGTTCTTTTGTAAGGCTTGTCCCCATTAAAGCAATTACATTTTTAATTCCCACCGAATAAAGCCTTATAGCATCCATATTTCCTTCTACTACTATAACTTCTTTTTGTAACCTTATAGCCTCTTTTGCTCTATGGTAATTAAATAAAATACTCCCTTTTTTAAAAATATAGGTTTCTTTTGTATTTAAATATTTTGGAGTTTCATCTTTTAAATAACATCTCGCTGTAAATCCAACTACTTCTCCTTCCAAATTATGAATAGGAAACATAATACGGTTCTGAAAGACATCATAAAGATTGTCTTTCCCTTGATTGATCAAACCTAAATCCAACAACATTTTTTCAGGATACTCTTTTTTAGAAAGAATTGTATATAACATATTTTGATCTAAAGAAAGTCCGATTGAAAAGTTTTTAATAGTATCCTCTAATAATCCTCTTTTTTTTAAATATGCAATGGCCCTTTGTCCAACTTCTGTATTCAAGTTGTTTTGGTATATTTTTAATACGAAATCCATAAGAGCATATTCTTCTTTAAATTTCGTTTCCTTTTTGGAACTAAGTGGCATGGAAATTGAAATTCCAACAGTTTTAGCAATAATCTCTACGGCTTCCGCAAACGAAACATTTAAAAAGTTTTCTACAAAAGTAAATACATTCCCCGTTGCCCCGCAAGAAAAACATTTATATATTTGCTTTTCCTCTGATACGCTCATACTTGGAGAATGATCTTCATGAAATGGACAAACTCCAAAATAATTCTTGCCCCTCTGGGTTAGGGGAATATAAGAAGAGATAACATCCACAATGGAAGCACTACTTCTAATTTTATTAATTTCATCTTGTGCAATAAAGGCCATAAAAATAACCTCCTATTAATATATATTACACCTAACCCTTCAATTTCCTTTTTTATATGACAAAAAAATGCAAATTTTACTAAAATTTTGCACTTTTTTTCATTTTTGACAAAAAATAAAAGATTTTTAATGAAAAGATCAATCCTTTTTTTACTTCAGTTTGCTACGGATAAAATGAAGTTGAAGAGTGTTTAAAAAGATTAAAATTAAATTGACAATAATAATAGCAATATAAACCCCTTCTTGAAAATTAGTAAGCAAACTGAAAGGCAAAATAAGACATCCTAATAATATTCCATAAAAAGCAAGTCTTTTTTTAGAATATGGAGAAAAAGAAGACAATGGCGCAACAACAACAAGTGCAAAACAAACCGAACTGGAAAATATATTAGTAAGAATAAAGCCCATATCACTTTTCCAAAAAGCATAAACAACAAGCGTAAGAAGATAAAACCCATAACTATAAAAAGGAATTTCTTTTTTATAATAAAGATCAAAACAGAAAAAGAAAAAAGACGCAAACGTTAAAAGAACACTAGAAGTAAACAACTCACTCACATTATGTCCAAAAATACTGTCTATATAGGAATAAACAAATAAACCACTTTCTTCTAAAAGATTGGCATATTGATACTCCCCTATTCTCGCCAATAAAAAGACCAAAATAAGTTTTCCTAAAACAATAAAGTTTAAATCCCAGTCTTTCGGACTCACTAAAAAAGTATTAAAAAAAAGCAAAACCGTCAAATACAGAATAAAAATAGAAATATTCGTTGAAATCGGAATAAGCAAACTAAAAAGGAGACCATAAAATTTATTATTAAAAGAATAACGATTTTTAAACAAATAATCAAAAAGCGCCCCCATTAAAAAACCAATAACTGGATATAAAAAGACTAAAAACAAATGAGAAAATGAATAAAAATGTTCTCGATAAGGAACCCAAGCATTTTTATACCACCCAAAAAGAATAAAAAGAACAAAA
The DNA here is from genome assembly GCA_947571135.1 of uncultured Mycoplasmatota bacterium. Taxonomy (GTDB): domain Bacteria; phylum Bacillota_I; class Bacilli_A; order RF39; family UBA660; genus MGBC108787. The sequence continues at coordinate 8,926 of CANOWY010000029.1, read as the reverse complement.
ACAATATAAAATTTCTGTGACAGATTTAAACTCATTTTTTTATGTAACTTACTCATTTTCTTCACCACTTAAATATTTTTGTAATGGAATATAAGAAGGACAAATGTAACTACAAAGACCACAATGAATACATTTTACTGGTATCCCTAATTTATATGCCATTAAAGGATTAGAATGGATTGGGCAAATACTAATACATTTCCCACATTTCATACATTTTTTTATTTCTTTCTTTTCCCTTTTTACAACTACAAAGCCATCTAAATCTTTGGTCACAATCATATCTTCAACGCTAATATCTTTTCCTTGCATAATTCCATTAACATAAAGAACACAATCTTTAGGGCTTTCTGTCCAAAATTTTTCAAAAATATCCATTACTTTTACCCCTATTTTTGTTTTTACAATAAAAGGATTTTGTAACCCATTTCCACTAACTGTAATGTATTTTTCGAGTAAAGGCTTACGTTTTTTTACATTAATATACATTTCAAAAAGTTCACTTGCTTTAAAATAAATATAATTATTTTTGAGATGCAAATACTTAGTTAAAAAAGGTTCTTTTCCTATTAAAAATAAATCATTCACCAATTTAATTTCTATATTCGAATACATACCAATTAAATTTTGATAAGCAAGGATTGTTTCGCTATCTGTATTTTTAAGTGCGATATAGGCTTTGCTATTTGGATATAAATTTAACAAAGCATCTAATATATCAATAATTGGTTTCGTTTGTGTTCTTTGTAAAAAAACTTCATTTTCTATATATGGTTCATCATCAATTCCAGATATTAAAAAAGTAGAAAGAAACTCTTTTTGAAATTTTTCTTTTATTTTTGTACTATAAATACTATCTATGATTTCTTTAAAAGTTAAATTGTTAATTTTTTTTCGTGTTGCAAGGGTTTTCTCACTTTTCTCTTGAAAGTCATTTAGAATTCCTAGACATTTTACTTTCTTTCCGCTTGGTAATGAACAAGTCTCTAATTTTACTAATTTCCCCGAAACAGGGGCATAAACATCATTATATAAAACGCTTGCCATTTTTATATTCGTTTCTTTTTTCAAATCTTCTTTTCTTTTTGGAAGTGGAATATAAACATAATCAGGTGCCAAATATTCTAATGCCTTCCCAGTTACTTTTACTTGGCTATCTTTGTCTAACTTAATTAGTTTTGTCATAACATCCACCATAATTATTGTATCAAAAAGCACAAGGAAAGTCTATAAGGCAAATTAGTTAGAAAAGCCATAATAAAGCATAAAATATTCAGTGTATAAAAACATATATTATTTTAATTAATCTTTTTTTCTCTACCTAAAATCTTTCAAAAAGGTCATCAAGTTTTTCGCAACATCTACTGGGATAATTTCTATAAATTCATCAAGACTCGCATCTTTCATTTTAGAAACACTACCAAATTTTTTAATAAGTGCCTTTTTTCTTTTGGCACCAATGCCATTTATATTATCTAACACACTAGAAATGCTCCCTTTACTTCTAATGGTTCTATGATAATTTATCGTAAAATTATGAACTTCATCTTGCATACGTGTTAAATAATGAAAAACATTACTAGTTTTATCTAATTCTATCACTTCATAAGTATCACCATTAATTAAATCGTTTGTACGATGGTGATCATTCTTACGTAAACCACAAACCTTAATCTTCACATGCAACTCTTCTAGAACTTCTTTACAGGCATTAATTTGATTTATACCACCATCTACGATAATCAAATCTGGCTTTTCTGTTTTTTCAAGAAGCATTCGTTGGTATCTACGATAAACTACTTCCTTCATGGTATGATAGTCATCATTTTTATCCACTTGAATTTTAAACTTACGATAGTCATTTTTACTAGGACGTCCCTCTTTAAAAACGACCATTCCACTAACAGAAAAATTACCAAAAAGGTTTGAATTGTCAAATAAATCAATTCGGTGCAAACTAGAAAGACTTAATAATTCTTTTAATTCTTCATTCGCTACTTCAGTCTTATATTCGTCTTTTTTTATAAGTTCTAATTCATTTTCTAAATTAATTTTAGAATTCATAATCGCCATTTCCAATAACTTTTTCTTAGGACCACGAGTTGGAGTTAAAAACTTCACTTCTAATAAACTAGATAAAAGTTCGGCATTCATATCCTCTAAAACTAGAATTTCCTTTGGAATTTCATGCTTAGCATAAAAGTTCATAATATATTCATCTAAATCATCAATTACTTCACTCACTACTGGAAAAATTTCAGTATGCCCTCCTACCATTTTTCCATTACGTAAGAAAAATATCTGAACACTAATGTAACCCTTATCAAAATAATAGCCGATAACATCACGGTTTACTAAGTCATGAAGTTCTACCTTTTGCTTATCCATAATTACTTTAATGTAATCCAACTCCTGTTTCATTTCTAAAGCCATTTCAAAGTTTAAGGAATCGCTATATTCTTTCATTTTTTCTTCTAAACGGTTTACAAGTATTTTATCGTTTCCATTTAAGAAACTTAAAATTTCTTTTTCCATTCGTTCTAAGTCTTGTTTATTTAAATCTTTACTACAATAACCTAAACACTCATGAATATGATAATACAAACATAATTCTTTTTTTATTCCTTCGCATTTTTTCAAAGGATACACACGATTCAATAAATTAACAATTCTTCGTGCTGCGTAGGCATTAGGATAAGGCCCAAATAACTTTTTATTATCTTTCTTTCGAACACTTAAATAACGAGAAACTTTCACTCTAGGATACGGATGAGCAATATACTCTATATAAGGATAACTCTTATCATCTTTTAATAACACATTGTATTTAGGATTATATTCTTTGATTAAATTTAATTCGAGTACAAAAGCCTCTAACTCGCTTCCCGCAACAATATAAGTAAAATCTGCAATCTCCGAAACCATCTTTTTAGTCTTTCCTGTCTGTGTACGATTAAAATAAGAAGAAAGCCTACGATGTAAGTTCTTTGCTTTTCCCACATAAATAATAGCACCATCAAGATTACGCATTTGATAACTTCCTGGCAAGTTAGGAACCAATGACAATTTTTCACGAAACATACACTTTCCTCCTTTTTTCTAATATTATACTATAAATTTTATAAAAAATAAGATATAATAACCAAGGTGTTTCTTATGAAATTATTAAATACGTTCAAATATGAAATTAAAAAATCGAAATTTATCGCTTATTATTATGAAATCGAATCAAAAGAAGAAGCAAACACTATTTTAGAAACTCTAAAAAAAGAACATAAAAAAGCAAGGCATATCCCTTTTGCTTTTAAAATAGAAAATCAAACAAAAAAAAGTGATGATAAAGAACCTTCTAATACCGCTGGAACACCAATTTATAATTTAATTGAAAAAAATAATTTGAATAATACACTAATCGCAGTCGTAAGATATTTTGGTGGGATTAAATTAGGTGCAGGAGGACTCACTCGTGCCTATTTAACTGCTGCCAAAGAAGTTTTAAAAGAAAGGATGGATTAATATGCCACTCGTAACCATTATTATTCCTGTATATAATACAGATAAATATCTAAAACAATGTTTGGATTCTGTAGTAAACCAAACTTACAAAAATATAGAAATTATTGTCATTAACGATGCTAGCACCGACTATTCCTATACAATTTTAAAACATTATGTCAAAGAGCATAAAAATATCAAATTAATCAACAATTATATAAATTTAGGTGTTTCTACTTCTAGAAATTTAGGTTTAAACGCTGCAAATGGAGATTATGTTTATTTTTTAGATAGTGATGATTATATAGAGTTAGAAACTATAAAAAAAATGGTAAACCTTTCTCTTATTTATGAGGTTCCTCTTATAGAAGGAACTCTTAGTAATAGAAAATTTCATTTGTTAGCAAAACCAACTCCTGTAAAAGAGGAAACTGTATATGATGATATTACTAAAAAAAATAATATTAAAAATCATTCTGGATATGTTTGTAATAAACTCTATAATCATAGAAAAATAGAAGACTTACGTTTTCCAGAACAATTGATATATGAAGACATTGCCTTTAGTTATCCTTGCCTTTTCAATTGTGAGCGAAGTGTATTAACAAATAAAGCCTTTTACTTTTATCGTAAAAACCCACAAAGTATTACACATAAAAATCGTTTTGTTCCTAATGAAAAAATATTTGATTTGTATACTATTTTGGATATTTTGAAAGAAAGATGTGAAAAATCAGGCGTATATGAATTATACCAAGATCAAATAGAAACAATTTTAAAAAATAAAGCCTATATTCCACTACTTCAAACTGCTACTTGGCGACAAATAAAAAAAGACGATAAAATCCAAATTTTAAATAATTTATATCAATTTAGTAGAAAAGAATATCACATTGCCCCTATTAAAGACATAGACTGGGAAGGTTTAGAATTAAAAGAAAATATTTGGCTACAAATGAAACAACGTTTACTACAACAATATATTAACGAGAATGTTCAAGATGTTATGTTTGAAAATTCCATCAAACACACTAGAAGAATTCTTTCTAAATATGTAAAATAAAAAGAATGATAAAGATGCCATTAGTAACTATAATTATTCCTATCTACAATACGAAAAAATACCTAAGACAATGTTTAAAATCTGTTGTAAGCCAAACATATGCAAATATCGAAATCATTATTATTAATGATGCAAGCACCGACAATTCTCTTGCTATTATAAAAAAGTATATGAAATATTATCCTAACATAATTCTTATTAATAACGATAAAAACATAGGTGTTTCTGCCTCTAGAAATATAGGACTAAATTTATCCAAAGGAGATTATATTTATTTTTTAGATAGCGACGATTATATCCAAAAAAATGCTATCGAAAAAATGGTTACATTAGCAAGAAAGTATAATTGCTCTTTAGTAGAAGCCTCATACAAAAAAGTAATAACAAATCATACGAGGAAAAGGAAAAGCATAAGTGAAAGTATTCTTATAAATGTCAACGAAAACAAAGATTTTATTCAAAATCATTTAGGAATGGTATGGAATAAACTATACAAAAAAGAATTAATACAGAATTTACGTTTTCCCAAAAATTTAAGATATGAAGACAATGCTTTTATTTATCCATTACTTACCAAAACAGATAAAGTAGTAGTTACAACAGAAGTACTCTATTTTTATCGAATACACCTAAAAAGTTTTATGCTAAAAGCAAGTTTGATTCCCAACAACACTATAATGGATCTCTACAAAATAGCAAATATGATAAAAAAAAGATGTGTGCAACTTGGAACTTACAAAAAATATCAAGATACCATTGATTATATAATACAAGAAAAAACATTTGACGCAATGTTGCAATCCTCCACTTGGATCAAAATTTCGCACAGAGATAAAAAGAAACTCATTACTGCTCTATATTCATATAACAAAGAACATTATAATATGCCAGAAATAAAAAAGACTAATTACATAGAAAATAGAATTCCAAAACATAAACGAATGATTCAAATAAAAAAATATTGGCTTCTTCATTACATAGACGACACAATAAATAAAAGTGAAAATTATGAAACCGCTATTAATAATATTCTTTCTAAATACAAAAGGTGACTTACAAAAAAGCCACCTTTTATAATTCACTGATAATTTTTTCTATTTCTTCTTTTGGTTTAAAACCAATTTCTTTTCTTACTTCTTTGCCATCTTTAAAGAAAACAATAGTTGGAATACTCATGACACCAAAATCCCTAGCAAGTTCTGCATGTGTATCCGTATTCACTTTTACAATATTCGTACCTTCTAATTGTTCTAAGACAGAGCCTAACATTTTACAAGGGCCACACCAATCAGCGTAAAAATCAACAAGATAAACACCATTTTGTATAACATCATGTAAATTTTCATTTTCTAAATATTTAATCATTATTTACCACCATTCTCATATTTTTTTATAATTGTACTTGCATCTTTTATATTTAATTTGTTCTTCTCTAATAGTTTATTCGCATTCTCAACACTTAATACATTATATTTTAGTAAAATATCTAAGCCATCTTGATTTAATTTTTCTTTATCTTGAGTTGTAGTATAATTCTTGTTTAAAGCGACAACTTCTTTTACGGCAGAATAAGAATCATCTAAAACATTACTAATTACAGGTGTTTTACCTAAAATAAAATTGGCTAATTTACTATCGGTAATTAAACTACTTTGAACATTAAAACTTGCTAAAGCATACAAAACTGCAAATACAAAGACATACATTTCTAAAAGACCGAAGATGGCACCTAAAATTTTAGAAGGAATTCCAAGTATAATTGTAAACTTTAACAACGTTTCAATAATTCCAGATATTTTAATCACAATTCCTAATATAGAAGATAAAATAGCAAACAAGATAACAAAAGCAAGTGCTTCATATATTAAGATGTTTAACACGGTAATTCCTACATTAAAGAATGGAAAATAAGTATACAAAATAACAGATAATGGATTTTTTAACGTAAAAGATAAAACCAAAACTAAAATCGTGCCTACTAAAGAAACTACACTTTTAATAACCCCTTTCTTAAAACCAACTAAGGCTCCCATCAATAAAAATAAAATAATAATTGCATCAATAATACTTAACATATCAATTCTCCTAACTTAACTATTATTATAGTATACAGACGAAAAAAAATCTATGCTATTTTTCTTCGATTGTAAATTAAGACAAATGAAAGGAAATTAAATAGCAAATTTCAAAAAAATATCAAATAGACTTTAAAAACAAAATTTGTTACAATAAACACAAAGAGGTGATACTTTTGACAATAGTATTTAAAGTAAGTGAAAATGTAAAGAAAAAAATGATAGAATATTATAAAGATTCTTATAGAGAAAAAACTCCTCCCTATGCCGTATTCCAAGCCGATGAAGCAGATACAATCATTACTCTATACGAAAGCGGAAAAGCCATGTTCCAAGGAATCAGTGCAGATATTGATGCAAATATTTGGGTAGATATGGAGCGTAAATTAAACAATCGTACTATTGATATCAATGAGCCAAAAAAAGAAAAAGAAAAGTATAAAGAAGAATTAAATTATTTTTATAGTATGGCAACAGTTGGTTCAGATGAAGTAGGAACTGGAGACTTTTTTGGCCCTATAATTGTTACTGCTTCCTATGTTAGCAAAGACAAAATCAACTTAATAAATGACTTAGGTGTAAAAGATTCTAAAAAATTAACAGATGAAAAAATATTGAAAATTGCACCTACTCTTATTAAAGAAATCCCGTATGTAACTTATACATTAAACAACAAAGACTATAATGCATATCAAAATAAAGGGTATAATATGAACAAGATAAAAGCAATCTTGCATAATAAAGTACTTTATTCTATTACACATAAAGAAGAAAAATATCCTTATGATAAAATTGTAGTCGATCAATTCGTATACCCAAGAAAATATTTTGAACATATTATGGAAGCAACCGAAAAAGTAACGGATATCACCTTCACAACCAAAGCCGAAAGCAAATGTGCAAGTGTTGCGGTTGCCAGTGTTATTAGCAGATACTTCTTTTTAATGAAAATGGATGAGTTAAGTAATGAACTTGGTTTAACAATTCCAAAAGGAGCAAATGACATTGTAGATCAAGTTGGAAAAGAAATAGTGGAAAAATATGGTTTCGATAAACTAGAGGAAATTGCCAAATTAAACTTTAAAAATACTGAAAAAATAAAAGAATCTTTAAGAAAAAAATTCTAAGAGATTCTTTTATTTTTATCAATCAAACAGCGAGAACAACACGGAAGCCAATTTCTGTGTACGTACGCCCAACAGCTGCATTGAAATCAAAGATACCCGCACCAATACCAACGAGGAAATTACCTCCACGTGTGACCCATGGAGATAATGAGCGGACGCACCAACCCTCATCAACATACCATGAACCTATTTGTCTTGTTTCACTTCCATAAGTTTGACTTGCAAATGCGCCAAATTCACTAGTTCCATCTCCAAGTATTCTTCTATTAAACGCTGTATAACTTGTACTATAAGTATAAGTATCAAAATATTTCGGATTTGGAAAATTGATTCCTCCTATAAATGTCCCTCCTCCTTCTCCATAGGCTCCATTAAAATTAGAGTGATATGTACTATCTCTACCTGATAAAGGAGCACTATTCGTTGAATCTAACATTACAGCCATCATGTAGTCCCAAGCCCCTCCACTCATATCATAGATTCCTGTGTAATTTCCTGTTGTGCTTGCTACTTGACTATTCGGATTTAAATAATTTATTGTATATGTTCCATCTGCTCCTAAACTTGTACTTTCTTGTATATTACAGGCTCTATTATCTAATGTATATCCACATGTCGGTTCACTTACTGCTGCATATCCAGTTATATAGGCACTATTGTTATTAATTCTTATACTTGTTGCACTTCCATATTTTGAGTGTTGTAAATATGCGACTGCTCCCCATTCGGTATTCTTCATCATGTGACTGTCATATTCTCTTTTGTAATTGTAACTTGCTAAATGGGCATTCGCAACTTGGATATTTCTCCAACCATATACATTTGGTTTTATTTGTACCTTATTCGCATCTCCATTATTTACTTCTGCTCCACTTGTACTCGTTGCTCCTTTATATCCTGTTTCAAACTTGCCTACCCATAAGCCATTTGTTCCCATTGTGATAAACGCTGGTGGTGTCATATAGTCTCCAATCTTACAGTTTCCAGTTGCACCACTCGTCATTGGGGTTGTACATTCTCCTACATTATCATCACTCGTATTTTCAAGTCCAAATTTAATCGGAATCTCATGTACTTTACTTGTATTTATACTTGTTAAACTACTATAGTTTCCTAAATCCCATAACTGATAACTATATTTTGGTATCCATACAAAATAACTCTCT
>CANOWY010000028.1 GCA_947571135.1 uncultured Mycoplasmatota bacterium | reverse complement strand
CCGCCTTAGGCACCAAATTATAACAAAATAAGTATACTGGTGAAACACTGATGTAGTACTGTAAAAGCACTGATATCAGTGTTTTTCTGATTCTATTACCGAAAAGGTACTAATGCTATCCTAAACAAATACGTCTGCTATTGCAACTTTTATTGCAACTATTTTTATAGAAGATATTATAAAGAGGAGTAATTTTTTTACTCCTCTTATTTTTTATATTGCTTTTAAGTTTTTTAAACTTTTTTTCACATCTTCAAATGATGTTTCAATATATACACCTTCTGTTATTGAACTTCCTTCGACATGTCCTGCTAAATATTGAATATCTTTTAAAGGAATTTTCTTTACATGATACCATATTGTTAATACAGTATGTCTAATTCTATGGCTTGAAAGATTTCCATCACAAATATTATACTTTTTATTTATCCTTTCTAACCACGAATTTATTTCGTTATAAGTAACAAAAGTGTTTTTGGAATAATTCCAAAATAATAACTTATTAATATTGGATATTTTTCTTTTTAATTCTTCTTCGATTATTTCTTTTAATTCTATAAAAATATCGTTATCTAAAGGTAAATATCTTTGACCTTCGTCTATCTCTGTTTTTTTATTATATGTTTTTGTATGTTTACCAAGAATAATATTGCCATTTTTATCTAGTGTTAGAGTATTGTGAACGTTAAATGATAAATCTTTTGCATTATAGTCATCTTTTGATCTGGCAAGAACTTCACTTATTCTCATTCCTGAAATGCATTGCATTTTTACAGTATTTCTATATTTATGTTTTTTTTCTTCATTATCTAATATATATAATAATTTTTCAAATTCATCATATTTTAATGGTTTTACTTTTTTAGTCTTCTTATCAGAAATAGGCTTTACTAATTCTTCATCATTCATAATATTAATTTCTAATATTTTTCGAGAAGGAGAAGAGGCAATAGAAAATGCCTTAAATAATAAACTCCATATTTTATCAATTACACTATTTGAATATTTTTGCTTCATTTTATCTTTGGCATCTTCAATATGTTGTAAAGTTACTTTCTGTATAGGTAAAGTGCAAAAATTATCACAAGTTAATTCTAATTCTTTAAGAATTTCCAAATCACGTAAATAACTTCTATCACTAGTTATGCCATTTTTATGTTTCTTTTCAATATGTTCTTTTACAAGAGATACAACAGTATCTTTTCTTTTTTCAATATATGTTCCATTATTTATTTTTGTTTTTAAGGTAGTTACTCTATCTTTAAATTCTTTAGTTTTTTCATTCTTTTTTTGGCGAATAACTTTTCTTTCACCATAAGTATTATAATAATAGTATTCCCATTTTTGTAATGATTCATTAAAACATAAAGAACCTTCACCATTTCCAGCCTTTTTTGATTTCTGTGTTTGTTTTTTATTATTGGGAGTAGGAGAGAAAGGAATATCTATTTTATTATTAATTTTTTGTTGTTCTTTTGGTGATAAATCGTAAAATGAAATCGCCTCTAAATCACTCCAATTTTGTTTATATTTATTCCAATTATTTATAAAATCCATAAAGAATATAGTTTCTTTTTTTTCAAATGGAATTTCAATATTTTTCTCTAAAAACATGCTAATACAAAAATTACTTAATATATGTTCAAAAGCACCACCAAAACGTAAATAAAATTCAGATTCTTTAAGAAAGATAATTTTTTCTTTTTGAATATCATTAATTTTAGAAATTCCTTTTAAATAATAGTATTTTTCCATAATAAAAAACTCCTTCCAATTTACACAAAATACTTGAAAAGAGTCTTACATTATTGTATAATAACAATATGCAAGAGCTTTAAGCTTTTGTGTGTGTTTTATTTATGAGATAATGTCAGTCGTCCAAACTTGTACATTATCTCATTTTATTTTTTTATAAATTTAATTAAGTTGTCCAATATGAATTACTGCTTTGCCAATAATTTTTACAGACCTTTCTTTTATATTATATATCTGTGTTATATGTGATGGATTGTTGCTCATAGGTTCTAATATTACAAAGTTTCCATCTTGTCTATATTTTTTTATTGTTGCATCTTCATCATCTATTAAAAATGCTCCAATTTCGCCATTTTCCAAAGTATCTTGTTTTTGAATAAGAACTAAACTATTTTCTGGGATTTTTAAATTCATACTATCGCCTTGAACTTGCAAATAGAAATATTCATAATCTGATTTCATATAAGTAGAAGGTGCAAATTCATATCTTTCGATATTTTCAACAGCTAAAATAGGTAGTCCAGCAGAAATTTTTCCAAGTACAGGAACTTCAATTGGAACATCGAGAGTAGGGAAAGCATTACTTTCAATTCTCTGTACTTTTTCCATAGGAACATCTAATCCCATTAGCCAAGCTTCTGATACATTCAAAGCTTGAGCTAGTAAATAAACACCATCTTGTTTTGCTTTATATCTTCCAGACATATATGAGCTAATTTTTGATTTATCTATACCTGTTTTTTCAGATAATTCAATTGGTTTGATATTTCTTTTTCTAATAGCTTCATTTAGTCTGTTAGAAAAACTATCAATAATATCTTTCATAAAAAACCTCCATTATTGAATAATATTATATAATAAAAGTTTAGAAATGTCAAATAAAATTTTGGATAAATAAAAAAAAGTTTAGAAAAATAAATTTTTTTAAAAAAGGTATTGACTTTATTTTTATCTATTGATATTATAATTTTGGTTTAGAAATATAAACGAAAAGAGGTGCAAAAATGATTTTTAAACATGATAAATTAAAAGGATTAATAAGAGAAAAAGGACTTACTCAAAAAGAAGTGGCAATCAATACAGGTATGTCGCCATCAGAATTTAGCTTAAAAATAAATGGAAAGAAGTTTTTTGACCAAGAAGACATACAGAATCTTATGCTTTTTTTAGATATTTCAGAATATGATTATAAAATATATTTTTTTACGCTTAAAGTTTAGAAAACTTAACAAAAAGAAAGAAGAGGTAACATGACAGAAGAAACAGCCATTGCATTAACAAATGCAATTAATAACTTAGCAGAACAACTATCTAAACCTAGGATTATGTATAGAGAAGATATTCAAAGAGAATACAATTTGGGAAGAGATACTGTTGATAAAATGTTTAAAGATCCAAATTTAAAAGTACAGCAACTAGGAAAAAAAGATTTTGTTTCCATAGAAGGATTAAATGAATATTTCACTAAACATCGTCATAAAAGAAATTCAATTTAATCTATCAATAGTTTACAAAGGAAGGAGGTAGAAAATATGTTTTTGCAATTTATAAATAAAAAATTAAAACAGAAGAAAGAAAAAGAAGATATTAACACAATACGTGCAAGATATGAAACATTAAAAGGTGAATACTTCAATCTTATTTTACGCAATAACAAAATACTAAGAGCAATACGAGATAGAACCAACGATTTATCTAGTAACACGCTGATTTATGATGATTTTTTGAATCAATGTAATGAATATAAATCAGACATAAATTATGGTATTGAAAGAGCAATTGAATTTAATTGTAAAAAAAGCAAAGAAATTCAAGAAAATGCTTAAATAGATATAAACGCATATAAATATGTGTCGCTTATCTCATAAATAAAACACACAAATCAAGAAAGGAAAAAATATTAGGAATATAGATAACCTTTTAGAAAAACAAAGAATTAAATTAGATTCACAAGAAAAACCTGTTTTCTCTTTATGCGAAGAATGTGGCAAAGAAATTTATTTTGGAGAAGAACATAAATTTGATAAACAAAATAATTGTTGCATACATGAAGAATGCTTAGAAGATTATATAGATAAATTTATTATAAGTAGAATTGCAGGTGATAACTAGGAATTGTGAAGATAGTAAATACGAAAATGTAATAAAAAAATATACAGATAGACAATTAATCTTTGAAGCTTCAATAATTAATAAACAATATAAAACAATATATTCTCAAAAGAAAGCTATTGAAGAAGAAATGGATAGACGTCTAAAAGAAGAGGAGAAAAAATAGAATGGATAAATTATTAGAACAATTATCAAAGATACCAATATATGGTTGTAATATGCCATTTAGTGCTGATATAGATGAAAAAAATACCAGAAAAGTAGATATGCCAGAAAAATATATCATAAATGAAAATGTTACAGTCTTAATTTGGAAAAATGGAGAAAAAACAATAGTTAGAAGATGTGAAAATGATGAGTTTAACCCAAGACTTGCATTTTTAACAGCATTTTTTCAACATTATTGTGGAATGAGTAAAAATAAGGCTAATAGATATTTAGCAAGCTTAGAAATTGAAAAACCTAAAGAAATTAAATCTAAATCAATTAATGAATATGTAAAGATAGTTGATGCAGGAGAAACTTATGATACCTATATAGATTTAATAAAAAAATATTTTTCAAAATATACAAATAACTTTATAATGCATGATATCCCTAATCGTAGAAAAAAATATAAAGTTTTGGGAAAAATATATCACGAACACCAAAAATATGTAGAAGTTTATTTAATACAAGATGAAAAAACAGAACAAGTTTATTTAATTAGTAAAAAAGGTATTAAGGAGGTATAGATATGACTATTTATGAAAAATTATTAAGCATACAAAATGAATTGAAAGTACCTAAAAATCAAAGAAACAATTTTGGAAACTATAACTTTAGGAGCTGTGAAGACATATTAGAGGAAGTAAAACCAATATGTCAGAAAAATAACGTAGTTATTACTGTAAGTGATGAAATAAAGCAAATTGGAGAACGTTATTATGTAGAAGCTACAGCAAGTTTAATTGATATAGAAACAAGTGAAAAAATAGTAAATAAAGCTTCTGCTAGAGAAGAAGATAGCAAAAAAGGTATGGACGCAAGCCAAGTAACAGGTGCTTCTAGTTCATATGCAAGAAAATATGCTCTAAATGGTTTGTTAGCAATAGATGACAACAAAGATGCAGATACAGATGAATTTGCTAAACAACAGCAAAATAAGGGGACAAATAAGCCAATTACTAAAAAAGAAAGTATAAAAACAATATCTGTACCACAACAAAAAAGATTATTTGCATTAGCTAATAATAGAAATGATGTAGTAAAAAATGTTATTACAAGATACAAATACGATAAAACAGAACAAATAAAAGTATCAGATTATGATCAAATTTGTACAGAAATTGAAGCAGAAATTAATATGTAGGAGGAAGAAAATTATGAAATTTAAAGTAGGAGATAAAGTAAAAGTTATAAAAGAAGGAACACATTGTCAAAAAAAAGGAGACATAGTAGAAATACTTAGAATCGAGGACAAATCTTATTATTGTGAATGTCCATATAATGGAAGATGGTATTTGAAAGAAGATGAAGTTAGTTATTTTAAATTAACTAAAGAAGAATTAATTAAAATGTCAGTAGGAACAGTAATTACAACTAATGCAGAAGATGAAGAATATCAAAAATGGATAAAAATAGATAATGGTTATTTTGTAAATATTGATGATTCTGATTATTATTTAGATACATATGACATTAATGAAGATTTAACGATTGATTCTGATGACGATTATGGCACAAGAATAACAAAAATAGAAGAACCTGAATATACAACAACATATGATTATTCGAAAGAAATAAAAGAAATGACAGTTGCTGAAATTGAAAAAGAATTAGGACATGCTGTAAAAATCATTAAGGAGGAAAACTAATGCAAATTAATGATGGAGAAATGTATGTAACTAAAAGTAGAAATTATGAAAATAATTATTATACAAAAGAACTAAAAAAAGATAAAGATACTGGTGAATATATAACTGATGATAACAATAAAAAGGTTTCAGTTATAAAAACAGTATATATACAAGATGAAACAGAATTAGGTGACTTTTCGCATATTAGATTTAAGGGCTATACATCAATTTCAATTAATGAAAAAGGAATAGCGAAAGAATATATTGTAGTAACTGAAATATTAGAAATACTTGATTCTAAAGGCAATAATAATGATGTTATGAGTGATTCTGATGATGATTTGCCTTTTTAGGTAAGTCATCAGAGAATTAATTTGGAGGGAAAAAATGGCAGTGTTTAAAATAGGAAAAAAACAAAATTATACAGTTATGAGTAATTATCATTTAAGAGATAAAAATTTAAGCCTTAAAGCAAAAGGTTTATTATCTTTTATGCTTAGCTTACCAGAAGATTGGGACTATTCATTAAGCGGTTTGGTTTCTGTTTTAAAAGAAGGAGAATCGGCAATAAATGCGACATTAAAAGAACTTAAAGAAAATGGTTATATAAGAATAGATAAATTACTTCCAAATCAAACTGAGAGTAAGAAAATTGAGTATATTTATAATATTTACGAACAACCAATGGAATATCAAGATATAGAAGAACAAACAGTAGAAAAACAAGAGGTAGAAAATCAGGGGGTTGAAAATCAACATGTAGAGAATCAAGGACAAATAAATACTAATATAATAAATACTAAAGAAAATAATATATGTCCATTGGCAGATAATTTTCACAAACTTTGGAATAGTTATCCTAGAAGAGATGGAAAATCACAAGCATTTAAACATTATAAATCATGGATACGAGGAAAAGAATATGCAGGAAAGATTGAGAAATTAACCAATAAAGAAATGTGGTATGCAATAAAAATATATCAATACCTCTTAGAAGAAAGTAAGACAGAAAAACAATTTGTAAAAATGGGAAGTACGTTTTTTAATGATTCTATTTATGAGTATGCAGAAAAATACAAACAATCACCTAATTACTGGGAAAATAAATTAAAACAAGGAGTAGACGATTATGGGGTTACATAGTAAATCAGACAAAGAAAAAAGAAAATATGCAGAACAGTTTGCTAAAACAGCTGAAAACAAAAAAAGAAAAGCTCTTAAAAGAGAACTAAGGTTAAATAAGAAAAATGATAGAAATTAGTCAATTGAAATCTAATATAAAACCAACACTTGTTGCTCAAAAGTATTTAGGACAACCAGTTAAAAGAAATAGTTTAGGACTTTGGTATAAAAGTCCATTCAGAAAAGAAAGAACAGCTAGTTTTCTTGTAAATGATGAAAAAGGGATACATGATTTTGGTACATCGAAACACTATGACATAATCTCTTTTGTACAAGAATTGTTTAGAATTGATTTTAAAATGTCAATCAACAAACTTGCTAGTGACTTTGGAATAATAGCTCAAAATTCAATTTCAAACGAATTGAGAATATATTTGATTCAAAGAAATAAAGAAGAAATTGAAGTTGTAAAAAAGATTAACAATTGGTTTTATCAAACATATGGATTGTTGTGTGATACCTTAAAAGAAAATAGAAAAATAGAAGGTTATTTAAAAGGTGTTGCTTTAGAAAATATTTATAAACAAAATAGCTCTTTAGAAATTTTGACAGAAATGTTTATAAATGCAACAGAAGATGAAAAGTATGAATTATATAAATTTAGAAAAGAAATACAAAAATGTTTATAAGATTAAAACATAAAGGTAGGTGTTTAAATGGAAGTTTCCGAAAAAGATAAGGCACAATTACTTGGGAAAACGCCAACCAAACCACTTTATTACAAATTTAATGACTGGGGATATAATACTAACTCAAAAGAAAGAGTTTTATCAGGAATAAAAGAACTAGATTACTTAATAAAAGGCTTTGAAATGGGTTGTATTACAATTTGGACTGGAGGAACAAATGCAGGAAAAACAACTGTAATGACAATGATAACAAAACAAACGATAGAACAAAATGAAAAAGTATTTTACTTCAATGGAGAACAAACAAAAGATGACTTTAAAAATAATTTATACAAACAAACAGTAGAACTAAAAGATATATACGAAAAACAATATAAAGATAGTAATGTTTTTGATTATTTTGTAGTAGAAAAAGAAGTAGAAAAATTAAACAGAAAATATGGAGAAAATTTATTTTTATACAATAATGAGGCTAAAAGAACAATAGATTTTTTATTAAAAGCAATGGACGAAGTAAGAACAAAGTATAAGATTAGGGTTTTTATTTTAGACAATTTTATGCAGATAGATACAACAACTAACGACGAATATAGAGAACAAAAAGATATAATGGAAAAATTAAGAACTTTTGCAGTAAACAATAATGTACATATTCACTTAGTTGTTCATCAAAAAAAGACTGATAAATTGAATCCAAGAATAACAATTTATGATGTATTTGGAAGTTCTAATTTAGTAAATAAAGCTTATAATGTCATTTCAATAATAAGAGTGGATAGTTTGGATAAAGAAAATAATGAGTATAAAAGATTAAATAAAGAATTATTTAAGGAAAAATATGATATTGAAAGTACAAAGACGGTACTAGAAGTATTAAAAACAAAACGGTGTTAGATGTGGAGTTGTAGGATTACTTTATGATGATAAGACAAAAACATATAGACAACAACCACAAATTACATCAGAAAGATATGAAAAAATGAAATATGAAAGAAAGTTAAAAGGAAGTGAAAATGCATGTCCATTTTAAATGAAACAGCATTAAATGAATTAAAATCTAATTACAATTACTATTTGGTTAGGTATAAAAATGGTTGTGATTATTTAGAAAAAAATAAATCGCAAATAGATAAATGGACACCTGAACTTTTAGAGATAATTGAAAACTTAAGTTTATTACTTAAAGAAATTAAGAAAAATGTAGAAGTATCAGAAGCAGAAATAGAAAATGGATTTTTAATATGATGGAAAATAAATATATTTGCAAATATTGTTTAGGCTGTGTTGCTGAGGAATTAGATTCATTTATTCCAAAAATGAGTTGTAAAGACTTTGTACCAGCATATGACAATTGGCAAGAACAATATTATAAGGAGTTGAAAAAATAGGAAATTTACAATATTAGGAAAACCAAAAGGAAAAGGAAGACCTAGATTTACTAGGATAGGAAAATATGTAAGAACATATACACCAAAAACTACAACAGATTATGAAGAATTAGTAAGAAAGACTTTTAAAGAACAATTAGGTAGAACATTTATAAAACATGAAGATTTAGAAACAGAAGTGTCTATAAGAATAACAGCTTATTTTAAACCTAATAAAAGTATGTCAAAAAAATTAAGTAAGCAAGTTATAGAAAACAAAATAGGTTATACACATAAACCTGATTGTGACAACATAGCAAAGATTATATTAGATGCATTAAATGGAATAGCTTTTAAAGATGATAATCAAATTACAGAATTGAAAGTTTTTAAATTATATGGCGAAGAAGATAAGGTAGATGTGGAAATTGAGTATATGTAGAAAGGAATAAAAATGAAATGTAAATATTGTGGAGAACAATTTGAACAAAATGCAAGAGGAAAAAAGAAAGCATATTGTAGTAAACCAGAATGTATTAGAAAAGCAAGAAATGAAGCAAATAGAAAATGGTATTCTTCAAAAATGAAAGTTTTAAAAGGTACTAAGAATAGGATTATTGAACAGACAAAAGAAAAAAGAGTTGTTTATTCAAGTACAGACAAGCTAATAAATATTACAATGAATGAGGATTTTTCAGACATAATAGAAATATCAAGAGAAATTGGAGCAATTAAATTTAAAGCTAGTGAAATGATGAATAAATTAAACAAAGAACAAAGTTTTTTTGATAAGCAAGACGAAATATTTTTACACAAAATAGAAGAACTTATGAAACAAGATGAAGTATTAGAAGATGATGTGCTAGAAATATTTAAAGAGTACTATGATAAAAGACCAAATAGAAGAATTGTAAAAGATAAACAAGAAATGCTAAAAAAATTAACACAAAGTATTATATCAAATCCAAATCAATATGTAGTGAATTTTATAAAAGATAGAGATTGTAGAAAATATAATGCTAATAAATAGGAGGAAATTATGGAAGATAGAGAAAAATTAAAACAAGAATTATTAGAAGAACTAAAAAAAGAATATCAATTAATACCAATTAAAGAAGCTAGATTTTCAGTTTCAGATATAATTGAAAAATATATAAATAAGATTTGCCTTAAATTAGACATTCCTAATACTTGGCAAAATAAAGAATCAATTGGAAATGGTATTAGAAAAGCAGTATCATTACATTTTGGTTGTTTTAATACAAAAGATTTAAAAAGTGAACAAAGAAAAGAATTTAGAGAAGAAATGGAAAGATTTATAAAAGAATATATTTTAGAAAATGAAAACAATAAAATTCTTACTCTTGATGTTTTATGCGATGGTGATGAATATGAAGAAGAAAGAAGCCAAAATATATCAAATACTCTACATAACATTTATTTTGATGTTAGAAATCTATGGGAATGTCCAGAAGATGCAGTTATTGGGAGAGATTTATTTACAGCAAGTGATTATATTGGAGCTTTAAATAAAGGAATTGAGCTTGCTCATAAAGGTTATATATCAGTAATTGGAAACTATATTGAAGAATAGAGGTTAAATATATGAAACACATACAAAAACTTAAAGAAGTAGTAAAAGAATTATTATATAAATCACATTGGAACAGAAATAGTGATTATGCATTATATGCAGATTATATAAAAGAAATGCTACCAGATGAGCCACCAAATAAATATTATGAAATTATGTCACATTGTGATGCTTATGGGATATGTTCTTTTAAAGCAGTAGAACGAGCAAGAAGAAAAGTTCAAGAACTAGCTAAAATCAATGGAGAAATGGGACTTTTAAGTGACAAACAAATTGAAAAGTGGCGAAAAGAAAATGAACAAGAATACATAAAAGAATTTGCAAGAGGAAGTGAATAATTTGGTAACTGATACAAAAATAGAAACTTATATATCAAATGCCAAAGGTGGTAGAGAAGTACTTTTAAACTATACTGCACAATATGGTGTTTTAAAAGTCGAGTTTGGAAAAACTAATATACTTTTTAAAACTAATGATTTAAAAGAAATAATAGGAGCGATGAATTAGGGAAAGAACAGAAAAAAATATAACTAAACAAAAAGTAACTTTAGATAAGAAAAAAATTGAAAATAATGAAAAACAAAAACAATTAAGTAAGGCTAAAGAAGAACTTGTAAAAAAAGAATATCAAGAAGGTTTAAAAGATTATATGGAACAAAGACTATATGATTTAATCTATAAATTAAAACATGTTGAAACAGGAAAAAACTTATCAATAATTGAACTAAAAGATTTAATTAGTCAGAAAAATATAATTGGAATGTCACCTAAATACAGTAATACAGAATTAGCTATTGTGTTTGACTATTACAAACAGTTTATTACAGAAATTAATAAAATACAGTACTTTCTACCTACTAAAAAGAATTTTTGTAGCTTTGCAGGAATTAGTAGTAATATATATGACAGATATAAACAAAGCGATGATAGTGAAAGAAGAGAAATAATGCAAATTATAGATGATTATATTACTGATTTACAGTTTACCGCAGCACAAAATGGAGAAATAAAAGAGGTCTCTACTATTTTCATAGGAAAAACAGAACATGGAATGGTAGAGGCAACAGCTCCAATTATAATTGAGCATAAAGCAGAAACTAATATAAATAAAATAAAAGCACAAATTGAAGCTCTAAACAAAGGTAGAAGTTTAGAAACAATAGAATTACAACAAAATGAAGATGGAAGTTATGGAGGATAGTTTAGGAAAATTACAGATATACAAAAAGGCAAAGAAAACAGAATGTCAAGAGATTCATTAATGTATAAATTAAAAATACTTGATATAAAAGAGTTTAAAAAAGAATTAGCAAAATTAAAAGAAGAATATATTATTTTGTTTGAAAGTGATGGATATTATAGACCAAATACTGAAAAGGAATATCTTGACTTTATATGTAAACAAATAGATACAATAAAAGCTTTAAATAAAACAATAGAAATAGCTAAAAAAGAAATGTCAATATACAGGAAAAATGGTAGCTGTGTATGAAAAAGTAAAGGAGATAAAAAATGAATACATATAGAATAAATAAAGAAGATTTAGAAAACAAAAAAGTGTTAGCAGAAGGATACAAAATATTTTATCAAGGATTTAAAACTAAACATGGTAATTATTGTTATGCAGATGAAAATGGAAATGTTGTTGGTACATTTCATAAAGTAGATGGAAAGATAGAAGAATGTAATTGGGGATTGCACTTTAGTGAAAATCCATTTGATTGTTTTAGTTTTTATGAATGTGTTCAATGGAATGAATTTGCAAAAGTTAGAGCGTATGAAAAAATAATTAATGCTGGAGAAAAGATTGTTGCACAAGTTATTGAGATAGTTGAAACTTATACTTTTTGTGAATTTTTAGAAATATTAAAAAAATATAATAAAGACAAGTATTTGAGCGACGGAGTAAACAGGAGCGACGGAGTAAACTGGAGCAACGGAGTAAACAGGAGCGACGGAGTAAACTGGAGCAACGGAGTAAACAGGAGCAACGGAGTAAACTGGAGCAACGGAGTAAACAGGAGCAACGGAGTAAACTGGAGCAACGGAGTAAACAGGAGCGACGGAGTAAACTGGAGCGACGGAGTAAACTGGAGCAACGGAGTAAACAGGAGCAACGGAGTAAACAGGAGCAACGGAGTAAACTGGAGCAACGGAGTAAACTGGAGCAACGGAGTAAACTGGAGCAACGGAGTAAACAGGAGCTATGGAATTAGTAAATGTGAGGCAATTTCACGCTCAATATTTTGTTATGGAATCTCTGGAAAATTAAAATTATTTAATAAAGAAACAACAAAAGAAAGATATGAAGAAATTATTGAAAAAATAAAAGACTTTGAATGGTCTCCTATTTTCAATAATTTATTTGAAATGAAAGAAGAAAAACAAGAATGGTATAAAGCTAATATTTTTGATGTTTTTGAAATAGACAATAAAACTGCATGGTTAAAAATGCCAAAAGAAATGAAGGACTATTTACAATCTTTACCAGAATTTAATGAAAAAATATTTAATAAAGTAACAGGAGAAATAAAAGATGATAATAATTAAAAATGGAGATTTATTAAAATGTAATGAAGATATAATTGTACATCAGTGTAATATAGAAGGAATAATGCGGAGCTGGAGTTGCAAAACAGATAGCTGAAAAATATCCACAAACTGAGAAAGAATATATAGAGTTCTGTAAAAAACATGATTTTTCATTTGAGAAGTTATATGGAAAAGTAGATTTAACAAAAGAAAAAGGCAAATATATAGCTAATGTATTTTCACAATATAAAAGTTTTACTACTAGTTATAATGCGTTAGAAATAGCATTAACTAAAATCAGAAATTTTGCAGAACAAGAAAAATTAACAGTAGCAATGCCATTTAAGATTGGTTGTGGTATTGCAAATGGTGAATGGGAGATTGTTCAAGACATAATAAATAAAGTGTTTAAAGGTTATAAAGTAAATTTATATAAATTGGAGGTATAAAATGAAAAAAGAAGAAAAAATAAAAAATCAAATACAAGTGGGAGATAGAGTTACATATATACAAATAAAACAAATTATTAGTTCTACAAGTTTTTATGATTTTAAGACAGAAGAAGTAAAGAATAAAGTAACAGAAATTGTAACAAGTAGCAATAAAGAATTTAAAGAAATTTTAAAAATAGAAAGAATTGGTACAAACGGTTGGCATACAGTATATGAAAAAGAATCAGAAATACTAGACGAAAAAGAGAAAGAATACTTAAGTAATGTAATAAAGCCTTTTAAGAATAGAGTACAAAATATTTTAAAAGAAACTGTTATTCAAGCAAATCCTTTTGAATTTAAAGTAAAACAAACTGAGCATATAGTAATACAAATAGTAAATGATGAAAATATATATTTACCAACATTTAAGAAAAATACAATGTACAAAAATATGAAAACAAATAAGCAATATACTTTAAAAGAATTAGGATTGGAGTAGAGATATGAAAAAAAAAAAAATTAACAATATTAATAATAGTAATTATAGCAATGATGTTTATA
>CANOWY010000027.1 GCA_947571135.1 uncultured Mycoplasmatota bacterium | reverse complement strand
TATATCTAAGCAATTTTATTTTATCAATTTTTTAGTTTCGGGACAAGCCTAATGAAAAAAAAGATTGAGAAATATAAGTACTTAATCATGCTAGATTTAAAAATAGGGGAATTAAAAGAGTTAGAAAAAAAAGATAGGTTGGTGAAAGAGTATAAAACGATAGTAGAAATAGTAAACAATGATCCAAATTTTACAAGAAGAATATAAGAAAAAATGTTATAATTCTGATATTCGTATTGCTACTAAAAAAGGCGCCAAACAAAATTCTATCGACGTGACTAAAATTTATTAACATTATGTGTAAATACGATAGAACAAATAGCAAAAGCAACAAGTCTATCCATTAAAGAAATTGAAAATCTAAAAGAAAACAATAAATAACAAAAAATAAAACATAAAAATCAACTTATGTTTTATTTTTATTACTTTTTAAAACAAACTTATTTGTTCTTTTGTAGGTATCTTTTTTTTATAATCTGCAATTATCTCTCCCATATCACATAAAATATGGTATTTATTACACTCATTCACAAAAATTTCCAACAAATCTGGATATTTAAGAGGATTACAAACTAAATTTTTATTATAAACTGTTTTATAATCACTAGAAAGTCCTTTGTATAATTTATCAATATTTTCATAATAATATTCTCTAACTTTTCTTCTTAGTGTCATACCCATTTTCGTATAAATAAATTTAGCATCTTGCTCTTTAGAAAGTCTTACCATTTGTTTAATATTATCCACACTATCTGTAATAAAGGGAAGCACGGGTGTCATAAGAACTCCTGTATAAATATCATTTTCTCTTAATAATTTAACAACTTCAAATCGTCTTTTTGGAGAAATAACATTCGGTTCTAAATCCCTAGCCAAATCCTCTTCATACGTCGTAATACTAATTTTTATAATTACATTATTATTTTTCTTTATATCTTTAAGCAAATCTATATCTCTTAAAATCAAATCACTTTTCGTATCAATAGAAACGCCAAATTCATATTTTTTTATTAATTCTAATGCTCCTCGTGTAATCTCATACTCACGTTCTAATTCATTATAAGGATCAGACAAAGTACCAAAACTGACGACCCCTTTATATTGTTTACTGGCAAGTTCTTCTTCTAAAATTTTTAAAGCGTCAACTTTACTTCTAATTTCATCAAAATTTTTTATATGATAAGCATCACTTCGACTATCACAATAAATACAACCGTAAGAACAACCTTTATAAAGGTTCATATGATAATCAATTCCAAACCAATGCATACCTTGGTCACTTTTTGTCATAATCGTTCTTGTTTTTACGTATTCCATAAAACCACCCTCATTTTTAAAAATAAAACATTTAATTATAAAGATTCTACCTCTTTAATTTCCTGTTTTTTTAAATTCCATTCTTCATCAAATTCAAAAAAAGCATTTATTTTTTTTCCTTCTAAAACCAAAGGCAACCAATATCTATCATCTGCAAACATTTTTTCATAAGGAATTGTAGCAAGAGAAAACCAAGAAGGATTCATTTCTTCACTTTCACTAGAGATTCATTCCCATTCTGTTGCAATATACAGATGAAATTTTACATGAATTCTATCTCCTTTAAGAAATTCTAAAAATTCAATAATACCCTTTTTTTCATATTTTATAGGCGTTACACTTATTTTTTCTTGTGTCTCATGAATCATAGCCATTTCAAGAGTTTCTCCTTTTTCTAACTTCCCTTAAAGCCATTATACCACAAAAAAAGGTATATTTTATTTTAAATACATCGCACTCATTAAATTTACCACATAATTAGCACATACTCTTTTTCTAGTCAAACATTCTCAAACATTAAAATCAGAATATGAAAATACATAATTTTTAGATTCCTTTGTATTTTTTAGCAATATTCAAAGTCAATCATCTGTAATCTTTTTGCCTAAATTCAGGTCTTTTAACACATTTAGAAGGTTTAGAATATAATACATTGTAATTTAAAAGGAGGAATTTAAATTGAAAAGAAAAATTTTAGGAGTGGTACTTGGTCTCATTATCATTCTAGCCATTGCTGTAACAACAGTAAAATTAATACCTAAGAAAAACGAAAATTTAACTACAATAAAACTTGCAGAAGTAACACACAGTGCCTTTTATGCTCCTATGTATGTTGCAATAGAAAATGGATACTTTAAAGAAAATGGAATCAATATTGATTTGATTCTAACAAGTGGTGCCGATAAAGTAGCCTCTGCTGTTTTATCAAACGATGTTGAAATAGGATTTGCAGGACCAGAAAGTGCTATTTATGTTTATAACGGAGGAGAAGAAGATTATCTTGTAACATTTGCAGGATTAACAAAAAGAGATGGACAATTCATTGTCTCAAGAAAACAAATTGAGAACTTTTCATTGAGTGATTTAAAAGGAAAAGAAATTTTATCTGGACGCCTAGGTGGAATGCCAGTATTAAACTTTCAAAATGCCTTAAAAAATGAAGGTGTAAGCGAGAGTGATATCAACATGAATACAAGTGTAGAATTTGCATCTTTATCAGGTTCATTTATTGCAGGCGTTGGTGACTTCGTAAACTTATTCGAACCAAATGCTTCTAAAATTGAAAAAGAAGGACTAGGATACATCGTAGGAAATGTAGGGGCTTATTCTGGTGAAGTTCCATACACTGCCTTTTATGCACGTAAAAGTTTTATTGATAATAATAACGAAACTCTAATAAACTTTACAAAAGCAATAGAAGAAGGGTTAGAATATGTAAAAAATCACTCATCTGAAGAAATAGCCCAAATTATATTGCCTCAATTCCCAGATATATCCTTAAAAGATTTAACAACAATTGTAGATAACTATAAAAAATATGATTCTTGGTTAGAAAACCCATTTATCACAGAAGAAAGTTACAAAAACTTAGAAAATATCATGATGGACGCCGACCTATTAGATGCTTATGTTCCTTATGAAAAATTAGTAAATAACTTCTATCATGAATAAAATAGTAGAAATTAAAAATTTATCTAAAAAATACCATACAAAAGATGGCGAAATTTTAGCCATCAAAGATATAAATATTGATGTTTTAAAAGGAGAATTCATTTCCTTAGTAGGTTCTTCAGGATGTGGTAAATCTACTCTTCTAAACATAATTGCAGGATTAGACAAGGAGAGCAGCGGCAAAATTAGTTTTGATACAGAAAATCCAAAAATTGGATATATGTTTCAAAGTGACTGCCTCTTTCCTTGGCTTACTATATATGAAAACTGCTTACTTGGCCTAAAAATTCAAAAACAGAATACACAAGAAAATCAGAATTACGTTTTACAATTACTAAAAAAATACAACCTATATGAATTTAAAGATAAATACCCAACTTGTCTTTCTGGAGGAATGAAACAAAGAATAGCGCTTATAAGAACTCTTGCTTTAAAACCAGATATCCTACTACTTGATGAACCATTTAATGCCTTAGACTATCAAAGCCGTCTTGCTATTAGCAACGATGTCTACGATATTATAAAAAAAGAAGGCCAAACAGCCATTATGGTAACACATGATATTTCAGAAGCCGTTTCTATGTCTTCAAAAGTATATGTATTATCCAAAAGACCATGCCAAGTAAAAAAAATCTATGAAATCAAACTTGAAAATAAGCAAGATCCCATTAGTAATCGAAAAGACAAAAGATTTATGGAATACTACGATAAAATATGGAAGGATTTAGATGTCAATGTCTAAAGAACAAAAAAATTATTTAAATAAAATCAAAAAAAATAGGATTTTTACAATTGGAATCCAAATTCTAATTGTCCTTATATTCCTATTCACTTGGCAAATCTTATCTGATAAAAAAATAATCAATCCTTTTATCTTTTCTAGTCCTAAAAAAGTTATAGAAACAATTCTCTCTTTACAACAAAATTACCAACTATTTTCCCATATATTTACTACTATCTATGAAACACTAATTGCATTTATTTTAGGAATTTCTTTAGGATTCGTAATAGCAATCTTACTATACGAATTTAAAACCCTTGCCAAAATCGTGGATCCATTTTTAACCATGTTAAATTCACTACCTAAAGTAGCATTAGGACCCATCATTATTATATGGACTGGTGCTAACACAAAATCTATTATTACTATGGCTCTTTTAATTAATTTAATTATTAGTATTATTACAATATACAATGGCTTTTTAAACACTGATACTTATAAAATAAAATTATTAAAATCTTTTAAAGCAAATAAGTTACAAATTCTAACTCAAGCTGTAATCCCTTCTTCTTATAGAACGATATTATCATCTTTAAAAATAAATATATCTATGAGTTTAATTGGTGTTATAACAGGTGAATTTTTAGTTAGCAAAAAAGGTATAGGATACCTTATCATATATGGAACACAAGTATTTAATTTAAACATTGTCATGAGTGGTATCATTATTCTTATCTTTATATCATTTATTTTATATGAACTCATGAACTTATTAGAAAAAAAATTACTAAAAGAAAAATAACAGACTACTTAACGTTTGTTATTTTTTTTTACTGGAGATGTTTATGCTATCTTTTTTAAAATTCTCTCCTATTTTCTCTCCCATCTTGATAGAAATTTCCTCCCCCTGCTCGGTTTTCATAAAATATTCTTTTGGAAACTTTACTCGATCTTTCTCCACTAGCAAAATTATAGTACTACCGCCAAATAAAAAAGTTCCTTTTTCTTCGCCTTTAGAAAAAGAATGCTCCTCATGAAAATTATTTATTTTTCCCACAAACAAAGCCCCAACCTCAATTTGCACAACATCCCCAAAATTCACTGTGTGCATAACTGTATATTCTCTTGCATTTTCCGTAAAAACAGGAACTGACGCTAAAGCAATTGGACGAACAGTATGCAGTCTTCCAGGTATAAAAATATTTTTTTCCTTTTTACCATCATCAAGATAACAATAACGATGATAATGGTCCACGCATAAACGTATAACTAAGCAAATCCCATCTTGATATTTTTTAGCCAACTTCTCATTTTTTAAAAGAGAAGAAATTGTATAATGGCTCTGCTTTACAGGAAGGACTAAATCATCCTTTATAGGGTAAAAACTAATAAAACCATCACTTGGAGAAATAAAATGTGTTTGTTCTTCTGAAATAGGACGGGCAGTAGGACGTACCTTTCTTGAAAAAAAATCATTAAAACTTTTTAAATTGTCACAATAGTAATCATCCATTACAATATGATTTTTACGTGCAAAACGCTTGATAAACAACTTAGAAAAATGCGTACTAAGAAGAAACCCACCTACTTGCGATACCCACCTATTGGTTAGTATTTTCAAAAGAAAACGTCCTCCAACAGTATGATATAAAAATCGTAAACCAATATTTTCTTTTTTATTTGTTTTCATATAAAATACCTTCTATAAACAATGTGTATAGAATTTGAGAAATACTAGTAACCCAAACTCAACAAATCCAAATAAAACCATTAATAAGATTCCTCTTAACCCTGGCTTCTTTAATTGAAACTTTAAAAGAAAAGCAACACCTGTAAAAATCATAGCAACAAAATAAATTAATGTAATATCAACAGAAATTATATATTGTAATAACATAATGGCTGGAAAAATTAAAGAGGCAGAAGTAACAGGAAGTCCAGTATAACTTTTTCGAGTCCCTTTTTCTTTCTTTTGTCTTTCTTCCTCTGTCACATTAAAATAAGCCAATCGTATTAACGCTGCAAGTACATACAAAACAAGAATAACATGCAACAAAAAACGAATACTGACACAATACCATATGGAATCTCCAATATGTAAAACCGATTGAAAGAACGGAGAAGTTCGCAACATCGCTGCCCCAATACAAGCAGGCAAAACCCCAAAAGCAACTAAATCTGAAAGAGAATCAATTTGAATTCCAAAATTCTTCTCCATAGTAGAACGCTTCTTTTTCGTCGAAGCCACTTTTCCATCAAAAGCATCACAAAGTCCGCAAAATAATAAGAAAAATATTCCTAAATAGGGATACCCCCCCCCCGGACCGCTTAATGAAACTATAATACCCGCACTTGCAGATAATAACGAAAAATAGGTTAGCAATACCGTATAATCATAAAATCCTATCATTTTTTACTACTCCTTTTCATAACCAAATACTTAAACAAAACGGCAAAACCACAAACAAATATACAGGTATAAAACGACATGGCTCTTGCAAGCAATTCTAAATTGACAGCAAGACTTGAATCCAATATAGTATTAAAGCCATCCAACATTAAATAATCTGTAACTCCCATAGCACCTGGAATAGGAACACAATAAGCACCTAAAACCACAAAACTTTGCATAGTCCAAATCACAGCAACTTTGTCTATACTTCTATTTGTTGCTAAAAAAACAAATACAATAACCCCTATTTGACAACTTCTCTGTAATATATTAAAGAAAAGTGATTTCAACAAAACCTTTCTTTTTCCTTTTAAGAGTTTCGCACTTTCTTGGTACTTCTCCATCATTTTGCTTAGTTTTGTTAATTTGTCTTGCACATTAGAAATAAGATGCAACTTATTTAAAACGTTTAATACAAAGCGACATATAGAAAATAACAACTTATCTTTATAAAGTAAACCATAAAACAATGCTATTAAAAGAAATTGAACTAGAAAACCAAATCCAATCAGTAACTTCGAAACCAAATGAAGTTCAAAATAAAGAGAGGGAAAAACAAGAAAAGCAATAAAACTAATCATTAAAATAGAAACCGAATACAACATTAAATTATACAAAAGAGTTACAGTGATAACAGGAACAGAAAGACCATCCTTCAACATAAAATAGGCACTTGCAGGTTGTCCTCCAGAAGCAGAAGGGGTAATGGCTGAAAAATAGATATCCGCCGCCGAATAGAAAAAACCATCACTTTTTTTATGTTTATAACCAAAAGACTTTGTTATAGACGTTAGTGCACATCCTTCAAAAAATATAAAACCCAACATGGAAAAAATAGCCAAGATTAAAAATAAAGGATTCGCATTCTTAAAAAAATCTAAAAAGGAAGGCAAAGAAAAACTTTTATTTGTACCAATAATGGCAAAAATACTACCTACCGCAATAAATAAAAACAACACCGCCCATAAATATTTCTTTCGACTTGAAACAATAGAATCTTCCATTTGATTATCAATTTTCTTTTTTTCTACTTTCATACTTACTACCTCTACTACATAACTTTTTGAATTTCGTTTCAATTTTCATAAATAAAACCCCTGTATTCCATTTATTTGCCAAAAAAATACCTATTTCTACGACTAGTATACCACCAATAATATCAACAAACACATGTTGCTTTACAAATACTGTGGATAAGCAAACTAAAACAGAAAAGAAAAACGTAAAATAGGAATACCACTTCGGTACCTTTTTTAAGCCAAGAGATCCTCGAAAACACATCCAACTTTCTAAACAATGAATAGAAGGAAATAAATTTACAGGAGCATCCATCGAATAAATAAAACGAGTTAAAAAGAGCCATATTCCTGATCCATTAATACAAGGGCGTTCTATTGTAGTAGGAAATACCAAAAAGAAAAATAAACATATCATTTTAGCAATCAATTCCGCTGAAAAGTATTGATAACAATATTCCTTACTTTCTCTTGCTATAAGGATATACCCTACAATCCACTGTACAAAAGCAAGAATATAAAAACTAATAAATATAGGCAAAAAAGGGATATAATTGTCGATAAAAAGAGAAGCATTATTGTGATACATAGAATTGGTAATAAACTTAGAGCCATTATAGGTAATTGCATTTGCTAAAACTAACAGAATTAGTGGAACAAATGCATATTTAGGTATGATAGTAAATAAAATTTTTTTCAAACGCATTATTATTCCTCCTTCGTATAGTGTAAAATAAAAATATGACAGAGAAGTGACACACGCCTAATAAACTCTACACTTCCTTTTAAAATTATACCACTAAATAAAGCAAATGAAAAATTACATTTTTGTAAGAAAAATGTATGATACAATAAAAAAGAAATTGGGTGAAAGAAATGAAAAAACTTTTAAAAATAATACTACAAGGGCTTTTAAAAATAATGCTTTTTCTTTATCACTTCCTCTTTCCCAATACAAATAAAAAAGAGAAAATGATAGAAGTGAAAAAGAAGAACACACAAAAACAAGAAGGAATTGATAAACCTACCCTTTCTGAAAATAATTCTGAAAATTCTGGAGATTCAAAAAATATTTTTAAAGAACATTTAAAATTTACAATTTCACCAAAAGAAATAGACGAAGAATTTAATAAAATCATAGAAA
The DNA here is from genome assembly GCA_947571135.1 of uncultured Mycoplasmatota bacterium. GTDB lineage: Bacteria > Bacillota_I > Bacilli_A > RF39 > UBA660 > MGBC108787. The sequence goes on along the minus strand of CANOWY010000027.1, from coordinate 6,357 downwards.
AAACTTTTGCAATAAAGATAACTTCCCTTTCTGAAATACAAAAAACAGAATTAAGAGAATATAAAAAGAAAACGTTAATAAAAGTAGAAGAAGAGTTATTACACAATAAAATTAACAAAAAAGAAGATATAAAAAAAGACCTAGAAAACACAATAAACAAAGATTTGCAAGAGTTAAACAAAATAATAAAAACAAAGGAAACTATTTCTTCAAAAACAATAGAAGAACAAGAAAGAACTACTTCCAATCTAAATTTCACTACAATCCCTTTAGATGAACAACCTTCCATTTATTTAAAAAAAGAAGAAGAAGAAGAAAATGTTCAAATAAAATTTCCAGAAAAACAAGAAGAACCTATCTTTCCTTTTTCAAATAAAGAACAAAACAAAGAAAACTTACAAGCAAAAGTAACAACCCTTCTCGCTAAAGAAACAAAATGTAGCATTCCTCCTAATAATGTAAATTCTTTAAAGTCTAGCCAAATTTCAGAAAATAAACCTTTACCTATCTCCTCTAACAAAGAAACAGAACAAAAACAAAACATCGAAACTGTATTAAAGTCTACTAAAAAGAGCCTAGAACAAAAAAAAGAAGTTCTTCCTGAAACAAAGAAAAACAATCCAGTAATAGAAATTAACTTTAAAGAATTAGAAAGAAAAACAGAAGCCATTAAAACCATAGCAGTAACGGAATGCAATAAAGAAGAACTAGTCGATAAAGAATACGAAGAAATAGAAATTTTAGTAGAAAAAAAAATAGAAGAAGTCGAAGCACTATTACTGAAAACTATAACTCCAGAACAAAAAGAAAAATTAACAAATGAACTTAAAAAATTACAAGACATTAAAGAACAAGTCGCCTTGCATAAAGAACAAGATTTAGAAGATTACCGACTTTCTTTAGAAGAAACAATCTCTTTCACAGAAATTCAACTTATAACAAAACAATTACAAGAATTTTATGATAAAAACGAATTTGAAAAAAAGAAAAAATTATTCACTGAAACCGAAAGAAAAACAAAAGAAGAAATAGACAAAATAAAACAAACACTCATTAAAGAACAAATAAAAAAAACAGTGCATAAATTAGAAATCCCACTATTTTTAAGTTTTCCTTTTATCAAAAACAAACATTTTCGCAGATTAGTAGGAGGATTATTTATATTTCGTAGTTTTCAATTTATAAAAAATGTAGTATTTGGCTCCAAAATATTAGAAGAAAATATAGATTTATCTGCTATCAAAAGAGGAAGGGATGCTCTAGCAGAAAATATAATCTTAATTGAAAAGAATAAAATATCCTTTGAAGAATTAAAACAAACCATCTTCACACAATACCCAGCATTGTTAAACGATGAAGAATTTTTACAAAATGTAGAAAAATTAGAAGAAAAACTTCAAAAGAATTACAAAGATTTAGTAAAACAAGAAAAAATAGTGAATAAATATTTTGACAAATCTAAAGTCTTAGTAAGAAAAAGAAAATTATAAAAATAAAAACAGATTTATTTCAAAACTAAACCTGTTTTTATTTTTATTCCTCATTATCGAGTGTTAATAAATTCTTAATATCTTTTTCAGTCAATTTAGCAAGAATATTTTCATCTCTTCCTTCTCCTTCGATTAGAGCATCACTTAAAATTTTCTTTTTATTCTGTAACTCTAAGATACGTTCTTCAATCGTACCCTTACAGATCAACTTAATCACTTCCACTGTATTTGTTTGTCCAATACGATGTGCCCTATCAGTTGCTTGATTTTCTACTTGTGGATTCCACCATAAATCTAAGTGGATCACTACATCTGCACTCGTCAAATTTAATCCAGTACCTCCTGCTTTTAGAGTAATCAAAAATACATTCGTATCATCTTGGTTAAACTTATCTACAAGTTCCATCCTTTTCTTTGATGATACACTTCCATCAATTACATATGTGGAAATATTATTGTTCGCAAATTCTTGATTTACAATATCAAGTGCTGTTTTAAAACTGGTAAACAAAAGAATCTTATGACCATTCTCTATAATTCCATTTACTATTGTCACTAAATTTTCAATTTTAGCACTTCCACCTTCATAATGTTCATAAAGAATTCTAGGATCAATACACAACTGACGTAACTTTGTAAGCAACTGTAAAATTTTAAAATTACCTTTCTTAAATCCTTCTGTTGCCAATATCTCGTCCATTTCTTTTTTCGTCTTCTCAAGTTGTGCAACATACAATTTCTTTTGCTCCTTATTTAAATCAATGCTAATATTGTTCTCAATTTTCGGAGGCAACTCCTTCACAACATCCCTCTTACGTCTTCTAAGAATAAAAGGCTTTATTTGTTCATTTAAAGAATCAAGTACCTTTAATTCCTTATCTTCGATATCTTTTATATGATACTTGGACTGAAAACTTAAAAAGTTAGCAAGATACCCTGGCATAATAAAATCAAAAATACTCCAAAGTTCCATAACAGAATTTTCTAAAGGAGTTCCAGTTAAGGCTATTTTAGTATTTGCATGCAACTCTTTTACAACTTTTGTCATCTGTGCACTAGCATTTTTTATCGTTTGTGCCTCATCTATCGCAACAAGTTCAAAACACATTTCCATGTACTTTTCTTTATCTTGACGAACAAGACCATATGTTGTAATCAGTACTTGCGTATCACAAATATTTTCTAACTCTTGCTTACGCACGCTTTTATTCTCCGCAAATACTTTATACTTAATCTCACTTCCAAATTTATCAAATTCTTTTTTCCAGTTATAGATTAAAGAAGTAGGAGCAACAATTAATATTCTAGCCTCTTTCTTTTCTTTTAAAATTTCTTTAATCAAATAAATAAGTTGAATAGATTTTCCAAGCCCCATTTCATCTGCTAGAATACCTCCAAACCCACACTTATAAATATTATATAACCATTTAACACCAACCTCCTGATAGTCTCTTAAAATCTTTTTATCTTGAGTCGTCAAAGAAATAGGCATATCTTTATAAGAATTAAACTGGTTAATTAACTCATCGAATAAGTTATTTGTACTTATAATATGGTATTTTTCCTTTTTCAAACTATCCAAATAAATCGCACGATATTTAGGAATTATACCACTACCACTTTTAATGTCTTTATTCGATAAATTCATATCTTCTACCAAATCTTCAAATTGCTTTAAATCCTTATTTTCAGTTAAATCAAGTAAATCCCCACTCTTCAAACGATAATATTTCTTTTTATGTTTCAAAGACTCTAAAACATTTACAATTTCATCATTCCCAATACTCCCTAAATCAAACTGATAAGACATAATATTATCAGTCCCAATACTAAAACTAGAACGAACACTATTTTCTTTAATAATTTTCGTCGCTTTCATTTTATCTGTTGTAAATACTTCATAATTTTTAGATAACGCAACCAAAGATTCCTCTAAAAACAAACCAATCGTATCTAGATCTTCCATGTAAATTTTAACACCAGCAATAATAAAACCATAAGTTAAAAGTTCTTCTAAAACTTTTCTTTCTTCCTCTTCATCTCGAATAATATTTGTATTCTTATCAAAATAATCAATTTCGTTTTCTTGATAAACAAATTTTAGCGTACACAAAATCATATCGGCTTTAAAATCAAGATAAATCTTTGTATCTGGTTTTACTCCTAACACAATCGTATCTTCAACCGTTTTATCAAGTAAAACATTAGTTTTAAGTATTGGCAAAATACCTTCCTTAAACTTTTCTAAATCTTCTTCTTTAAACTCTAAATCGTGCAATTGATTTGCTTGCATCATAGAAAGAATTTTACTAGCCTTAGAAGGAAGTACAAAAAGAACATTTTCTTTGGCAATATATTTACAATCTTCGGTTAAAAAATCATACTCTTGCTCATACATTGCCAGTTTATAATACTTTTCTCCCTTTTCTAAAGAAAGTTTCAATGGATTATCTTTTACAATTTCGGTTATTTCCCCATACCCTTTAATGAAAAAAGTTTTATTATAAAGAAGTTCTAAAAAGGAAGAAAATGCCTCCATAGATAAAGTTACATTTCGAAAATTATAAAAATCACTATGATACATTCTTAAAAGATAAGACAAAATCTCCTCATCTGTTTTCGAAAAAAAATGTTTACTTGGACTATAAGTAAAATTCTTTCCAAAAACAACTTCTCCCTCTTCATTTTCATAAGTTTCTAAAAAAGAATTTAATTTATTATTTAAACTATATAATTTATCTTCCCCTAATTTAAAAAATAAAGCCACAACGGATTCATAATAACTTTCACGGAACTCAATTTCCACTTCTAAATGAAGTTGTTTTTTTAAACGCACTTCATTTTTAGTAGGTTTATAAAACTCTTCCAAAATTCGTTTAGAAAGATACAATTTCTTTTCTTCTGGATCAAGAGGAAAAATCACTTCATGATAATGTATCATACAAGCCGCAATATGTTTACAAGTTCCCCAAGATTGAAACTGCATACAACTACATTCTGCAGAAACAATTTCACGATTTTTACATCGAATTTCTACATCATAATTACTTTCATAATAGTGTTCACTTGGCACAGAAAAATAATGAATACTAATTCTATCCATTTCATCTGAATATTCATAATCGATAAGTTCTTTAAAATAACGCAATCCTTTATTATAAGAATCAACTCCCACATACTCTCTTATCTTATCTAAATCTGTAAGCATATACTTTCTCCCCACTAATCTAATATTTTGTAATCACAAACTACACCTAGTTTACCACGATTTAAAGGGTATGAAAACATAGAATTGTACTTACAGAAAAATTGTTATTTCACAATCGATTTTAATAATAATGTTAACTCTTCTATACTTATATCTTCCGCCTCTATACAAAAGTTTATATTTTTATAATGAAATAGTACTATATATTTTTTTTGATATTGAGAAATAAATACATTAGTTTCATTTATCTTTGATGAAGCACCCTCTTTTATCAGATAATCTTTAAGTGGCTTTCCTGTCTCCGAGAATGAAATAATAATCTTACTTCCATTTGCATTTTTATATTCAAAAACGTAATCTCTTACAACGTCAAATGTATCCACTTCTATATTACTTCTTGTATACAGATTATACTGCCTTTCTAGTTTAAAAGAGGTGGGAAGAGACACGGCAAGTATAAAATCAAATTTTTTAGGTATATCTTCTATATCTACTTCTTCTACTTCTAAAACTTGTTCGCTTAGGAATAGTTCCTCTAATTCATTTATATGAATACTGCTTTTTACATGATTATTCGATTCTAAAATGAAATTATTTTGAGTAAAAAAGACTACACTCCCTATTACAACTAATAAAATTATTGGTAGTACTAATTTATAAATCTTGTTCATATTCTTCTCCTCTTTCCTTTCATTTTTTAACAGTATCTGATTTCTCATCTTATCTATATTAAATTTGTCATCAAACATCTTTTTCATTATTTGCTTTTTTAACATTTTATTCACCTCTATCTTTCATTAAAGTATTTAATTTATCTAATGTTCTATACAAATAATTTTTTACATTCGACTCGCTAATAGTAAGTTCTTTAGCAATCTCTTTTATGGAATATTCGCTATAATAATACAAATAAAATATTTTAGCGATTATAACATTTTGTTTTTTTAAATACTCCCAAATAAATTCTATATCTTCTTTTTCTAATATAGTTTTCTCTATATTAAGACCAGAATTTATAGTATCCATTAAGGCTATTTCCTCTTGGCCTTTTATAGAGGAAAACAAAGATACTATTTTATTTTTATAACGAAATCTATAATAATCTTTTACTTTATTTTTAACGATTCCTATTATATAGGACTTACCAATTAAAGTTTTATTTTTCTGTAATTTTCTTAACACTTCCAAATAAATATTTTGAATAATATCCTGAACATCTTCAAGAGTCGAACAATTTAATATAACGTATTTTAAAATATCCGAATAAGTTGCATAATACAGTTCATCAAATAAATGTAAGGTTTCTTGATCAATCATTTCGCCTCACCTCTCTATAATAGTCGTAATTTTAATAAAAAAAGTTTCAAAAAAAATAAAAATGCAGACGTTTTATTAAATGAATCTGCATTATATCTTTAATAGAAATGTAATTTACTTCATTTCCTTTTTATGATTTAAATGTATTCCAATATGACCAATTCCTAATAGTATTGTAGATATAAGCAAGAAAACATTTTTACCATATATCCCCAATAAGAGAAAGGCAAACACTGGCAAAGTCGCACCTGCAACTGGTATTCCTAGTATACTATTATACATATCTTTCATTGTTTTATTACTTTTGAAATATCTTATCCAATATATTTCATATAAAATCAT